>JACRCC010000081.1 GCA_016234405.1 Deltaproteobacteria bacterium
GGGGTGTGGTGATTGCTGAAAAGGGCGCGGATAAAAAAACTCCCTCTGAGTTTTCAGAGGCGACTGCGGATGTGAAGACGGGGGAGAGGTAGTATAAAGAGAGCATTGTGGAATATTGGAGGGAATGAGTGAAGCCGGTCAGGATTTCAAATCATGCAAGATTGCAGATGTATTTGAGAGGGGCTTTGGAAGAAGAGGTTGTAAAGTCTATACAATTAGGTGAATGGAAGCCTGCAAAAACGGGTAAATTCCAGTCAAAATGGAGATTCAATTTTAACCTGACAGCGCCAGCCAATCAAAGGTTTTATAAATATAAAACCGTTGAATCCATTTTTGCGGAGGAACCGGATGAGATTGTAATAATAACCGTTAAGGTGTATTATTCCAATGAGGAGGTAATATCATGAAGATCCAATATGATGCAGAGGTAGATGCCCTTTATATTGAGTTCAGGCAGCTTGAGCCGGGAACTGCCGAGAACAAGGAATTGAGCGAAGATATCATAGCAAATTACGGGCCTGACGGTAAGATGGCAGGACTGGAATTATTGAATGCAAGCATTGTTTTAGGGGATACCTTGAAAAAGGTCGTTGTTGAGGTCAGTCCCGTTAAACATGCGGTGTCTTAATAAAGACCTTAATAAAAACATTGGAGGAGTAAATATATCACCTCATTTTTTATACGGCAAAAAGGGAATTTGATATTCCCTCATAAATGCGCATAATAGCCGACCTCCACGTCCACAGCAAATATTCCCGCGCAACGAGCAGGGACATGACGCTCCCCGTGATAGCGTCATGGGCCGCAAGAAAGGGGATAGCGGTCGTTGGCACCGGGGATTTTACCCACCCCGCGCATTTTGCGTCAATTCAGGAATTACTCGAACCCGCCGAGCCGGGGCTTTTTGTCTTGAAGGGTAAAAAAGACAAGACCTCACCCGCGCGCTTCATGCTCACAGCCGAGGTCAGCAACATCTACTCGCACGGCGGACGCACCCGCAAGATACACAGCCTGATATTCGCGCCGGCCTTTGAAGCCGTAAAAAAGATGAACGCGGCATTAGCCCGCCTCGGCAACGTCGCATCCGACGGCATGCCCATCTTCGGCTTTTCATCCCAAGACCTCCTGAAGATAGTCCTCGACTCGGACCCGGCCTCCATGCTCGTGCCGGCGCACGCTTGGACGCCGTGGTTTTCAATATTCGGCAGTAAATCCGGCTTTGACTCAATCGAGGAATGCTACGGCGGACTTTCGGCCAACATCTTTGCCATCGAGACAGGGCTTTCTTCGGACCCGGCCATGAACCGGAGGATGACCGGCCTCGACGATATAACGCTCCTTTCAAATTCCGACGCCCACTCTCCCTCGAAACTCGGCAGGGAGGCTAACGTCTTTGATTCGGAGAACATGGATTATTACGAACTGATGAGGATAATCAGGGAAAGGGATAAGGGTAAATTTCTCTTTACGGTCGAGTTCTATCCCCAAGAAGGCAAATACTACGCTGACGGGCACAGAAATTGCGGCGTGTGTATGACGCCAACTGAAACGCGCAAGTCCGGAGGGGTTTGCCCCGTGTGCGGCGGCCTGCTTACGGTCGGGGTCTTGAACCGGGTGGAAGAACTGGCCGACAGGCCCGCAGGCAACATGCCGCAGGGCGCGGTGCCTGCGCGTTGCCTCGTGCCGCTTACAGAGATACTCGCCGAGGTCTTAGGCGTGAACGCGAACTCCGTGAAGGTAAAAAGGGAATACCAACGGCTCACCAACGAGGCGAGGGAATTTACGATACTCCTCGACATCGAAGAAAAAGAGATTGCGAAATTGGCCGGAGAGCGCACGGCTGAGGCAATAATGAAGGTCAGAAATGGGGAGCTGAGCATAACGCCGGGCTTTGACGGCGAGTTCGGCAAGATAAAGATATTCGGAAAAACGCCGGAGTTGACGCCCAAGGGGCCGAGGCAGATAGGGCTGTTTTAGCGTTCAAAATCCATTCTTTATCGAGTCGATATGCCGCCGAAAGAAAAGGACGAAGGTTGGTTTGAACGCCACACGGAGTTGTCCTTTGTAATAAAGGCCTTCGCGCTCATAGTCTTTATAATATGGTTTCGCGGGTTCATCGTAAGGACGATGGCCTACCTCTGGGTCTTCAAGGTCACGTTATTCCTCTTCCTGCCCTTCATCATCTATTCCTACCTCAAGTACAAGGCGATGATAAGCAGGAGGAGCCTCTTCTCGGTCATCAAAGAGCACGTTACCGTCATGCCGTTCATCTACTCCGCCGAAAAAGAGAAGAAGAGAAAAGACGACCTGCCTCTCACGACCTACGGCCTCATAACCCTGAATATCCTCGTCTTTTTCCTCGTTGAGATGAACCCTGCGCTCGACGTCGAGGCCATCATGGAGAACCTCGCTTTTTTGCCCAAACACCCGAACCTCTGGAACGCGCCTTTAGGCGCGTTTACCGCCATGTTCCTGCACGGCGGGCAGGCGCATCTCTGGGGAAACATGGTCTTTCTCTGGGTCGTGGGGACCCTTGTGGAAAGGAGGATCGGGTCGCTCCGGTTTCTATGGGTCTATATCACGACCGGACTTATCGCGGGGGTGGCGTTCGTCTTCGTGCATTACGTCTTCATCGGGGAACTCGGCCGCGGGATAGGGGCATCCGGCGCCATAGCGGGCATCATGGGGGTCTTCGCGGTAAGGTGCTACTTCAAGACCATGATAGTCCCGGTGCCGATACTCGGTTTTCTCCCTGTGAGCCTCAAGGTCAGAGTGAACTCCCTGACCCTCATGGGGGTCTTTTTCCTGCTTGACCTCTCCGGCGGCATCGGGCAGATCGCGGGCGCGGTGGCAGGTATCGCCCACTGGGCGCACCTCGGGGGCATGACCGGAGGCATGATAATCGCCGGGTTTTTGGGGCTTGCAAAAGGCGCGGTGGAGGAGCGCCATCTGGACATAGGCGTCAAGGCGCTCGACTCGAACATGGGGTACGGCGAAGGCGGGGAGTCCCTGAAGATTGCCCTGAAGCAAAACCCGGACAACTTCGAGGCGCTCCTCGCCCTTGCCCGCATGAAGACGAAGTTCACGGCCGTCGGGGGAGGCGAGGGCGACGTCTACTACGGCCAGGCGGTCAGGGCCGCCCTGAAGACGAGCCCTTCGGCCTCGGCGGCGATATTCAAGGAGTATTACAAAAAGTATCTGAAGGCCGTTGACGCCGCGACGATGTACAGGCTCGCCGGCATTTTATACCGGGAAAAAGACCTTGAGTTTGCGAGCCGGTGCCTTGAGATGTGCGTTGACGCGAAGGACGCCGCGCCGGACGTGAAAGAACGCGCGTTATTCCAGCACGCGGCCATGCTCGACGAGATGGGGCACAAGGATGCGGCGACGGGTTATTACGAAAGGTTCGTCAGGGATTATCCGAATTCCGTTGCGGTCGCTAAGGCGAAGGCGAGGCTTGGGCGGTAGGGGGGCTAAGAAGAAAGCTTTTCCTTCAATATCCTGTTCACCACCGCCGGGTTGGCCTTGCCCTTTGCGGCCTTCATCACCTCTCCGACGAAGAACCCGAAGAGTTTGTCCTTGCCTGATTTATATTTGGCGAGGTTATCCGGGTTGGCCTTTATCACCGCGTCAATCATCGCGGCGATGTCGGTCTCATTCGATAACTGAGTAAGACCCTTTGACTTGACTATCTCCTCCGGGGCCTTTCCGGTAGAGAACATCTCCGCAAAGACCTCTTTTGCAGCGGTGCTGCTTACGACCCCGGCCTTTACCATCTCTATTATCTTAGCGACCGCCGGAGGTTTTACCGGAGAGTCTTTTACGTCAATGCCCTTTTCATTTAAGAGCATCAAGACCGTGCCCATCACCCAGTTCGAAGCGGTCTTAGGCTCGGCGCCGAGTTTCACCGCCTCTTCGTAATATCCGGCGAGGTCTTTTGAAGACGTGAGAACGCCCGCGTCATAAGCCGGGATGCCGTAGTTCGAGACGAATCTTTCCCTTTTTGCCTGAGGAAGTTCGGGCAGGGTTGTTTTAAGTTTTTCAACGTGAGCCGCGTCCACTATAAGGGGCGGCAGGTCAGGCTCAGGGAAGTAGCGGTAGTCGTGCGCCTCTTCCTTTGAGCGCATGGAGACCGTAACGCCCTTGACTGAATCGAAAAGCCGGGTCTCCTGTTTGACCAGTCCGCCGTTCTCGTTCACGCCGATTTGCCGCTCTATCTCATAAGCAATGGCGTCTTTTACGAATTTGAAGGAGTTTATGTTTTTAAGCTCGGCCCTCGTGCCGAACTTCTCCGCGCCGGCCGGACGCACCGATACGTTTGCGTCGCACCTGAAACTGCCCTCCTCCATGTTGCCGTCGCAGATGCCGAGATACACGAGGATTTCGCGCAGCGATTTGAGATATGCAACCGCCTCATCGGGCGAGCGGATGTCAGGCTCAGTTACGATTTCTATGAGCGGCGTGCCTGCGCGGTTTAAATCTACGAAGCTATAGCCCGCGCCCCCGGCCGCGTCGTGCAGGAGTTTTCCGGCGTCCTCTTCCATGTGTATGCGCGTTATGCCGATGCGTTTTGTCCCTGCGGTTGTTTCGATGTCGAGGTGACCGGCAACGGCCAACGGCTCATTGTATTGGGATATCTGGTAGCCCTTTGGAAGGTCCGGGTAGAAGTAGTTCTTCCTTGCGAATACGCTCTTTTCGTTGACCTTGCAGCCCACGGCAAGGGCCATCTTCACCGCATAGTCCACCGCCTTTGCATTCAGGACAGGCAGGGTCCCCGGCATTCCGAGGCACACGGGGCAGACCTGCGTATTGGGTTCACCGCCGAATTTTGCCGGACAGCCGCAAAAGAGTTTTGACGCGGTTAAAAGCTGCGCGTGGACTTCAAGCCCTATGACAGGTTCAAATCCCATAATTTATAACTGCGCCCGTTTTTTACTCCACCCTGCGGCCTCTTCGTATGCGAAGGCCGTTTTTAATACCGTTGTCTCGTCGAGCCTTTTGCCGAGGATTTGCAGCCCTATCGGGAGCATGTCTTTCGTGAAACCGCAGGGGATTGAGGCGCCCGGGATGCCCGCGAGGTTGCACGAAATAGTGAATATGTCGGACAGATACATTGTCAGAGGGTCTTGGGTCTTTTCGCCGATTTTAAACGCGGCGGTCGGCGCGGTCGGCGTAACTATGACGTCGCATTTTTTGAACGCGGCGTCAAAGTCGCGGCCGATGAGGGTTCGCACCTGAGACGCCTTTTTGTAATACGCGTCGTAGTAACCCGCCGAGAGGGAATATGTGCCGAGCATTATCCGGCGTTTGACCTCGGGGCCGAAGCCGGCGTCCCGCGTGTTTTTGTACATCTCGATGAGGTTCCCGCCGTCCTGTCGCAGGCCGTATTTAACGCCGTCGAATCTGGCGAGGTTGCTTGACGCCTCAGCGGTTGCCACGAGGTAGTAGACGCTTACCGCGTATTCGGTGTTGGGCAGCGTTACCGGGACGATTTCGGCGCCGAGTTTTTTGAGCGTCTCGATTGCCTTACTGACCGCCGATGAGACTTCAAAGTCCATGCCTTCGATGAAGTATTCCTTGGGGATGCCGGCCCTGAGTCCTTTAATTCCGCCTTTCAAGCCTGCGGCATAGTCGGGCACGGGAGAGTCAATGGATGTCGCGTCGAGCGGGTCGCGTCCCGCGATGGCGGTGAGCATGAGCGCCGCGTCAAGGACGTCTTTTGTAATCGGCCCGGCCTGATCCAACGAGGACGCGAAGGCTATCATGCCGTATCTCGACACCCTGCCGTAGGTGGGTTTCATGCCCACGACCCCGCAGCACGACGCCGGCTGCCTGATGGAGCCGCCGGTGTCGGTGCCGATTGACGCGGCGCATTCCCCTGCGGCAACCGAGGCCGCGCTCCCGCCGGAACTTCCGCCCGGCACGCGGTCGAGGGCCCATGGATTTTTTGTGGGGAAAAAAGCGGAGTTTTCGGTGGAAGACCCCATGGCAAACTCGTCCATGTTGTTTTTACCGAGTATGACTGCCCCCGCGTCTTTGAGTTTTTTTACGGCCGTTGCGTCAAACGGAGGGATGAAGTTTTCAAGTATCTTGGACGAGCACGTGGTGCGCACGCCTTTGGTGCAGAAGATGTCCTTAACGGATACCGGTACGCCCGTAAGCGGCGTTAAATTCACGCCGTCAGCAAGCCTTGCGTCGGCATCTTTGGCGGCCTTTAGGGCTTCGTCAGGCGATATTGTAACGTAGGCATTAACCTTGTCTTCGACTTGGGAGATGCGTTTTAAAAAGGCATTGGTCAGCTCGACGGAAGAGACCTCTTTTTTACGGAGTTTGTCCGTCAGCTCATGCAATGTTAAGGCGGTTAAATCCAAGAATTGTCTCCCTTAAAGCCTGATTGCGGTTACTCCGTTATGGAAGCCTGTAGCGCCTTCAGTAGCTCAGGCCTTCAGGCCTGAGATTGCTCAGGGCTGAAGCCCTGAGCTACACGACCTGCGGCACTTTGAAGCAGCCTTTTTCAGCCTGCGGCGCGTTAGAGAGCGCCGTGGCCTGATGGAGGGATTCTTTGACCGCGTCCTCTCTTGCGCCGTCCCCTTCCGAGCCTCCGGCGGTTGGCTCGACCCCAGTGGTGTCAACGCGCGAGAGGTTCTCGACGTGCGCGAGTATCTTCGTGAGCTGGTGCGCGTAGGTTTCCGTTTCGGTTTCCGCAAGCCTTGCTAAAGCCGCTACTTTTTTTACGTCGTCTTTGGTAAGCGGGGTAATGGACACGGCGCAACTCCTTTAAATTTCATGGGAGAGTAAAATACCATATAAGGGTGAGGTATTCAAGGACTGGGTGCGGGCGTGAAAACGGGGGGATAATGAAGATGATAAGGTTTAATATAAAAAATGGTCGGGGCGAGAGGATTCGAACCTCCGGCCCCCGCGTCCCGAACGCGGTGCTCTACCAGGCTGAGCCACGCCCCGACTGTTTGAGGCAAAGATATTAACACAACGCATCCCGCGTTGGCAAACTAAAAAATATCTCAAATATTTTTGGCGTTGATTTCAACAAGCATGGCGGGCGGATGCTGCGGCGTCAGTGTGTAGTATGTAGGTTGGGTTGGTTTCAGCAACCCAACAAATATGGAATTCGACGGTAACACAAATGTTGGGTTACGCTGCGCTAACCCAACCTACAAACTGCGCTCCCATGCGCACGAGGTCTGTATGTAGCTCAGGCCTTCAGGCCTGAGCTTGTCAGGGCTAAAGCCCTGAGCTTGTCAGGGCTAAAGCCCTGAGCTACATAATCGGATACTACGCGGTGGCGACGAGTTACGGCGATGCCTTCAGAAAAGCACCATGTTCACGAGCTGCGCGAGCTGGTCCCCGGTAAAGGGCTTCGTGAGCCAGCAGGTGGCGCCCGCCTCTTTCCATTCCATCTGTTTGTGGAGCATGTCTTCGGCGGCGAGAACGAGGATGGGGATGAATCTGAATTCAGGGTTTCCCCTTACGCATTTAATGAAGGAGTTAACATTCGTTTCGATGACGTCGAGGGCGGTTATTATAATGTCCGGTTTTGCGTATTCGGATGAAAAGAGTTTGTCCAACGCATCGGCGGTCCCATCGGCGTCAAAGACCGTGTAATCCTCGGCGCGCAGCTTATGCGAGGTCATTGAACGTATCGCCCTGTCGTTTGCCACTAACAGCACGTTTTTACCCATGCTCACAGCGCCCTCCTTTCCCCGCTCCTTATCCGCGAGGACATGCGTTTGAAAGGGTTTAAGAGACCGGATAGATATTGTATCTTTGCCCTCATTATACGGGGCGGAGATGCGCGGTGGAATAGGGCGAAGGGTTGATTTTGGGAGAGAAAAGGGATGAAGGGCGGCTATATTTGCCGTAAACGCAGTTCTACAAGGCTGTAAAATCGAACCCGCATGACGAAAACAGCGAGGTGTTCCGAATTACCGTTTCAGTCAAGCAGTTTTTTTAAAAATCGTCCCGTAAGGCTCTCTTTAACCGTTGCAACGCGCTCCGGGGGGCCGCTTGCGACTATCCGCCCGCCCGCCCCCCCTCCTCCGGGGCCCAGGTCTATGATAAAGTCGGCGGTTTTCAGGCAATCCAAGTTGTGCTCTATCATAACTACGGTATTGCCCGCGTCAACGAGTCTGCCGAGCATGGTGAGGAGTTTTTTCGCGTCGTCCGTATGGAGACCGGTCGTCGGCTCGTCCAATATGTAGACAAAGGACTCTGAGTCTCCTGCCCCGAGTTCCCTTGCTATCTTGAGCCTCTGGGCCTCGCCGCCCGAGAGCGTTACCGCGGGCTGGCCGAGTTTGAGGTAGCCGAGGCCGACTTCTTTTATGGTGGAAATCTTTTTCTGCAAGACCGCGTTGCCCGTAAAAACCCTTCCGGCCTCGTCAAATGTCATCTCAAGGCAATCGTAGATGTTCCTGCCCCTGTATTTAACCGAGAGCACCCCGGGTTTGAACCTCCTGCCGTTACACGCCGCGCACCTGATGAATACGTCCGGGAGAAAATACATCTCGAGGGTCTCCACGCCTTCCCCCTTGCACGACTCGCACCTCCCGCCCGGCACGTTGAATGAGAAGTGTCCGGCCTTTAGACCCGCGCTCCGCGCCGAGGGGAGGGACGCGAATATCGAGCGTATTTCGTCAAGGCCCCCGATATACGAGAGCGGGATGCTCCGTGGAGTTCTTCCGACCGGACTCTGGTCAATGAGTTTAACGCCGTTTACGTGTGAAAACCCGCTGATGGCGCGGTACGGGAGCGGGGCGTGCCGCTGCCGGGGGTTTTCTTTTGCCCCGGTTTTGAAGCGGGCGGCAAGGGCGTTGTAAAGCGTGCCGATTATGAGAGATGATTTGCCGGAGCCGGAAACCCCGCTTATGCAGGTCATGGCGCGAAGCGGGATGCTTATCTCCACGTCCTTGAGGTTATTCCCCGTCGCGCCGGAGAGCGTGAGGCGCTCACCCGCGCCCTTTCTCCTCCATATCGGGGTGTGTATGACCTGCCTGCCTGAGATGTAATCGGCCGTGAGGGTTTTCGCGTTTTTCAGGAATTCCGCGGTCTCGCCCCCGTAGACGAGCCTGCCGCCGCGCTCGCCGGCGCCCGGGCCAAGCTCGATGATATAATCGGAATTTTTTATGACCTCATGGTCGTGCTCGACGACGACCACGGTATTGCCCAGAGACGAGAGCCTGCGTATCTGACGGATGAGGAGGCCAACGTCAACCGGGTGGAGTCCGATGGAAGGCTCATCCAATATATAGAGCACCCCGCAAAGGGAAGACGCGAGCTGGGTGGCGAGCTGCACCCTTTGTGCCTCGCCGCCGGACAGGGTTTTGCTGAGCCTGTCGAGCGTTATGTAGCCGAGGCCCGTCTGGTTGAGGAATTCGAGCTTTAGGAGGAGCTGCTTCGTGAGTTCCTTTGCGGCCTCGCGCTCGAAAGGCGCAATCTCTAAAGACTCGAAGAATTTGAAGGCGTCTTTTATGGTCATGGCGCTCACCTGCGTTATGTCGAGACCCGCGACCAAGACGTCCCGCGCGCTTTTTCTGAGGCGTCCTCCGTTGCACTCAGGGCACACGGAGGGCGTCTTGTACCTTGAGGTGAAGACCTTTACGTGGAGTTTATATTTTTTCGTGTCGAGGTAGGCAAAAAAATCGTTTATGCCCAGCGCCACTTTTCGTTTTAGCCCAGCGCCGCTTTTCGCCGCAAACGTCTGTTGACATCCATAGTTTTGGCGGCGGAAAGCGGCGCTGGGCGCGCCTTCGAATATGAGCCGTTTTGTCTTTGCCGGAAGTTTGGAAAACGGCTTGTCGAGGGCTATGCCGCTCTTTTTGGCGTGACGCTTCATCTCCCAGTACCACCACGCATAAGCCGGTTTTGTCCACGGCTCTATCGCCCCCTCATCGAGGGTCTTGTCCTTATCCGGGATTATCTTGTCCGCGTCGTATTTGAGGATGTTGCCGAATCCTTTGCACACGGGGCACGCGCCGACCGGGTGGTTGAAGGAGAGGGACATGGGTGTGGGCCTTTGGGCCGTTGCCCCGCATGACCGGCATTTGGGCAGGGACGAGAACCTCAACTCCGTCTTTCCGTCGAGATAGACCCACGCATCCCCGCCGCCCTCCCTGAAGGCCGTCTCAAGGGATTCAACGAGCCTCTTTCTGTTACCCTCTTCGATGACGAGCCTGTCGGCTATGACGCGCAGCGCTTGCTGACGGCTCGATGCAGGGGTGTCTTCGGTTATGTTTACCGTTTGTCCGTCTTCGAGCGTTCTGAAAAAACCTTTTTTGAGGAGAGTCGCCGCGAGTTCTTCGGGGGTTTTGCCTTTCGCGGGCATGTCGAATCCTATAAGCGCGGACCTGCCGGTGTAGTCCTTCGTGAGCGCTTCAGCCGCCCTTTCCGGGCCGGACGGCGCGACCGGGACGGCGCAAATCGGACAGTGCGCGACACCGATGCGGGAGAAAAGGAGCCTAAGGTAATCGTTGATTTCGGTTGACGTGCCTACGGTTGCGCGATTTGTGCGTATTGGATTTTTTTGCTCTACGGCTATCGCGGGCCGTATGTTTTTTATGGCGTCGAGTTCGGGTCTGTCCATGCGGTCGAGGAATAGGCGCGTATACGTGGAGAGCGATTCAACGAACCTCCATCTGCCCTCCGCAAAAAGGGTGTCGAATGCCAACGATGATTTGCCCGAACCGCTTGGGCCGACCACCGCCGTTACCCTGTCGTGCGGTATCGTGATGTTGAGGTTTTTGAGGTTGTTCTGACGGAGTCCCTCGATGATGAGACGGCCTTTTTCAACGGCGGGGTGCCCCTCGAAAGGAAACGCCTCGGAATGTTCCGTTGTGTCCTTGTGAGTCATTATTCCTCCGGACAATATACACGCAATTTATCAATATAACCCAAAGGCCCGCAAATTTAAAGTATAATTATCGGGACTAAACCTTTTCCCTTGCCGGGCGTCTAACCATCCATATAGAGAGTGTTGAGAGGTTTGCATGGGTTCGGACCTTGATTTGCTTGACAGGTTTACGGCAGGCGACGTGGAAGGGTTCAGGGAATTGGTCAGGCGGTATCAGGGCGCGGTCTACGGGCTGGCGTATAGGATGACCGGTTGCCGCGAGGACGCGGAGGACGTATGTCAAAAGACCTTTCTCAAGGTTTTCCTCAATTGCGCCGGCTTTGAGCGCAGGTCGAGTTTCAAGACATGGGTCTATGCGATTGCCGCGAATACCGCGATGGACCGGAATAAAGAGCGAAAAGACTCCAAAACCGCCCCGCTCGACGATATCGCCTCCATCGCCTCAACGGACGCCGGGCCTGCCGAGGTCCTTGAAAACGCCCGCGACATAACGAAACTCAGGCGGGCAGTGGACGGGCTTCCCGACAGGCAGCGCGCGGCGCTTGTCCTTAAAATATACGGCGCGCTCAAATACGAGGAGATTGCAGAGGTTATGAAATGCAGCGTGGGAACGGTAAAGGCGCATTGCCACGGCGCGCTCGCAAACCTGCGGAAGGTCATGGGGTAACAAATGGACTGCAAAGATTTGCAAAAGGACGGTCTTTTGAATGACCTCGTTTTGGGCGAGGTTTCGGGAGACGAGCGTTTAAAGGCCATCGAGCATATAAATACGTGCGCGGCATGCAAGGCAGAGCGCGACGCGCTCGGCGGTATTGTCAACGCGCTCAAGGGCGCGTGGCCGCACCCGGCAATGACAGGAGGAGAACGCATTGCCGAAGGCGTAATCCGCGGCGCAAGGGCCACAAAAAACTCAAAAAAAACCGCTGTCCCGAGCGCGGCCTTCAGGTGGCGGAAGTTATTTGCGCCTGCGGCAACGGCAGCCGTCTTCATATTCTTTTTTGCCGGCATCAGATGGATGATCAGGGACGTAGTAACCGCGCCTGCGGCAGTTTCGCGGACGGCTCAGATGAAAACGCCGCGTCCCCCGGCGCCTCATCTGACGGAGGCGCGCATTGTGGATATGCGGTTGACCGTAGAGCAGGGCGCGGCAATGGAGACGTATTCGGCATCAGGCTCCGGCGGCGTTTATGACGGGTTGGCTGAATTGGACTCGAAGGGGCTTGACGACATGAGAGTGAGGCTCGGCCAACTCGAAGGCAGCGGCTTCCACTAACGGACGGCACAAAAAAACAAAGGGAGGAATCAAATGAAGAGAAGACTTTTGATTGCGCTGACGATAACCGCTTTGGCCGCGTTTTATGCAAATGCAGACGCAGCGCCCAGACGCGGAGGCGGTGGACGGCAGTCAAGCGGAGGCGGACAGGGGCAGGAAAGGAAAAGACCTTCGGATAATGCCGACGGCGGACAGGGGCAGGAAAGGAAAAGGCCTTCGGACAATGCCGATGGCGGGCAGGGGCAGGAAAGGAGCAGGCCTTCGGATAATGCCGAAGGCGGGCAGGGGCAGGAAAGGAGGAGGCCTTCGGATAATGCCGACGGCGGGCAGGGGCAGGAAAGGAAAAGGCCTTCGGAAAATGCCGATGGCGGGCAGGGGCAGGAAAGAAAAAGGCCTTCGGATAATGCACATGGCCGACAGGGGAAGGAAACAA
>JACRCC010000082.1 GCA_016234405.1 Deltaproteobacteria bacterium
CGATGGCCTTTAAGACCTGTCTTGTTATCTTTGGATGCAGTGTCTTGTTAGAGTGAAAAGGGACTACTACCCTTATAGCCCCTTTCATATAAATTCTGTGGCTGCCGGCGCCGCGGATAAAAGCAAAGCCGCTTTTCAAAAGCATCGTCTCGGCCTCTTGAGCCGTGAGACGCGGCAGTTTAGGCAACGTTTATCTCCATTGTCGTTGTCAGGATTTCCTTGCTTAAATACGCCTTCTTTTCTTCTTCCGACAACGTGTCAATGTAAAGACCAATGGCCTCTTTCATGTTCGCCATTACTTCATCTAAGTCGTCTCCCTGAGTCTGGCACCCCTCTAAATCAGGACAGTAGGCATAATATCCGTTCTCGTCTTTTTCTATTACGATGCTTACTTTGCAGGACATAACGGCCTCCTTTTTCTTATTCCATATATTTCCCGCGAGTGGAGCGTTGGAACGATTTAAAAGGGAATTAATCCCAAACCATTTAATTGTATCAAAAATTCAGGAGAGTGTAAAACCTTAAATTTGTTGCCTAGTTACGCAATGGTCTTTAAGACCTCAGCCTCCCGCTCCCTCATCCGCGTTGCCTGACGCCCGCCCTTTACGTGGTCGTGGCCGAGGAGATGCAGGATGCCGTGCACAAGGAGTTTGTCCAATTCCTTTGCCATGCTTACCTTGAACTCGCAAGCCTGAGCGCGCGCCCTCTCGACCGAGATAACCACGTCACCGAGGACCACGGGGTCTTCCATCGGAAAGCTCAACACGTCCGTGGGCTTATTAATCCTGCGGAATTTGCAATTCAACTCTTTTATCCCGGCGTCGTCCGTGAGCACGACGCTCAGCTCGGCGTTGCCAAGCCCCAGACATTTCAAGGCGGCCTCGGCCTTCTTTTTTATCCGCGCCTTATGCCCCTTTGCGCCTGAACCGTCTTGGATGTTCACCGTCGGTCTTTTCATCTTTCAATAATTCCGGTTCCGGATATTCTATCCTGCCGTGATATATGCCCGCAAGGGCGCGGGTAAAACGGTCGGTTATAACATGCAGGTCTTTAAGGGTCAACTCGCACTCGTCCAACTGGCCGTCGGAGAATGCCCTGTTGACCATCTTCCGCGTATGCAGGAGGAGCGCCTCCGGGGTCGGATTTTTCAGCGTCCTGCTCGATGCCTCTATGGCGTCCGCGAGCATCACAAGCCCGGCCTCGCGGGTCTGCGGCTTAGGGCCGGGATACCGGTAATCCATCTCCCTGACGCCGGAACCTTCACCCCCGTTTGTCTTTGCCTTCTCGTAAAAAAATCCCACGAGGGACGTCCCGTGGTGCTGCTCTATTATATCGCCTATCTCCGCGCCGAGCCTGTATTCCCTCGCAAGTTCCACGCCCTTTTTAACGTGGGAGAGGATTATGTCGGCGCTCATGACCGGGGTTATGAGGTCGTGCCTGTTCTCCGCGCCCGAATTCTCGACGAAATACTGCGGATCCTTGTTCTTTCCGATGTCGTGATAATAAGCCCCGACGCGGGCCAAGAGCGGGTTGGCGTTTATCCCCTCTGCGGCGGCCTCGACAAGCGTGCCCATGACAATGGAATGATGATATGTGCCCGGGGCATTTACGGCCAATTCCTTCATCAATGGATGGTCCATCCTCGAGAGCTCAAGGAGTTTTATGTCCGTAGTGTATCTGAAGGCGGTTTCAAGCGCCGGCGCGAGACCTATGGCAAGGACGGCCGTTATTGCTCCGTTTAAGAGACCCGCAAGTATCATAAAAAAAGGATTGGCCAAGGGTGTCATCCCCCCGTATATGGCCCCGCCTTTTATGGCTGACATGCTAAGGAGCGCCACGCAGTTGGCTCCTCCGAGCATAAGCCCGGCCTTCAGCGCTTTTCCCCTATGCGTGCAGTGTTTGACGCCTAACGCGGCTGTGGCCCCGCCCACGAGCGAGTAGGCCGCAAGAGGAAGTCCTCCGGCCAAAAACCCGGCGATGACGGACACCACGCCCGCGAATACGAGCGCGGTCTCGGAATTGAGGACGAGCCTCACGAGCATCGGGCCAACGGCCACGGGTATGACGTATATATAGACCGAAGCTGGGATGCCCGGGGCTATCGCCTTCATCACCACCGCGGCAAAGTCCGAAAACCGCAGGAAAAAAACGAGCATCACGTAGACGAGGCTCATGAGAAGGAGGTCTTTCGGGGAGGCCGCGAATTTCCTAATGTTACTGGAGGCGAAGAGGTATGCGGAGACGATGAGAACTCCGGTAAACACGAAAAAACCGGCAATGGACGATATGGAGCCGCCCTCTTTCATGGCGGCCTCAACGGCTTCAAACTTCCTGATTTCGGTTTCCGTAATTATCTGGCCGTCCCTGACGATTATCTCGCCCTTTTTGACGTTGATCTCCCCAGAGACGACGCCCACCGGGGATTTAACGTCCATGACGGCCACGTCTCCGGCCCTGTAGTTGAACCCGAAAAAAGCCGCGGCCGGATAAAAGAAAAAGGCCGAGAGAGCGCAGACCACGGTCAGCATGATGAGCTTTTGAACTCCGGCGGCGTCGAGGCGCGCCCCGGCCGCGCGGTTCAAACCTTCGTTATGTCCTCCGTTCATCTCTTCCGTTCGCATCCGTTTTCCGACTCCGCGGCAATTAAACGTCCTTATTTCTCCTGCGCGACTCCGTCTTTTCAAACGCCTTTATGACCTCTGTAACCAGAGGATGCCTTACGACGTCTATCTCCGAAAAAAACACCATCTCTATGCCCGCGATGCCCTGCAGTATCTTTTGCGCCTCGACGAGTCCCGATGGTTTGGCAAGCGGGAGATCTACCTGCGTAACGTCGCCCGTGATGACGGCCTTGCTGCCGAAGCCGAGCCTCGTGAGAAACATCTTCATCTGCTCTAACGTGGTGTTTTGCGCCTCGTCAAGCACGACAAACGAGTCGTTAAGGGTCCTGCCCCTCATAAACGCGAGCGGGGCCACCTCTATCGCGCCGCGCTCCATGAGTTTTTGCGCGCGCTCGAGATCCATCATGTCGTGCAGCGCGTCGTAAAGCGGCCTCAAATACGGGTCAACCTTGGCGACGATATCCCCGGGCAAAAACCCGAGCTTTTCCCCTGCCTCCACCGCCGGGCGCGTGAGGATTATCCTGTCAACCTCCTTATTCATGAGGCCGGCAACGGCCATCGCCATCGCAAGATATGTCTTGCCCGTCCCGGCCGGGCCTATGCCGAAGACGATGTCGAATTTGCGTATGGCCTCGATGTATCTCTTCTGCGCCACGCCTTTGGGGGCAACGGATTTTTTCTTGAAAGAGACTAAGACCGTGTCCATGAAGATGTCCGAGAGATGCGCGTCCTTTTCGGAGGAGAGCATCTTTATGGCGTAATCGAGGTCGTTGGGATGAAACTGGTAGCCTTTTTTCAGGAGGGCGTATAATTCGAGTATGAGCCGCTCCGTGAGCGCGGCCTTTTGAGCGTCGCCTGAGACGGTAACGAGCGCCCCGCGGGTGTCAATGGCCACCCCGAGTTTTTTCTCGAACCTCTTGATGTTCTCTCCGGCCTCGCCGAAAAGAAGCATGGCCAAAGAGTTGTCCTCGAGATTTATCTGTTTTCTTGTCTGTCCGTTTTTTTCCAATTCAGGTTACTGACCTCGGCGAGCGGATTTCATGATGATATTAACACATTATGGCCGGTTCAGCAACGTTGCCGGGCAAGGGAATAAAAAAACAAAAGGATTGCACAAAAAAACTTTTGTATAAAAAACCCTTTGCCGTTGCATAAAAAAAGCCCCTTTCTCAGGGGCTTTTCGTTAAATGCAGATTTTGAGTCCTATGGACTTTAGAGATTTTGCGGCCTCTGGACTTTATCGGTTTGGACGATAGGCCGCCTGTTTAGGCGAGCGCGACCTTTTCTACGGACAACGCGGGCTGCTCAAAACGGCGCTGCGAAAGGGTCGAGGTAAGTTCCCACCTGCCGGGCCTTCTTAAAACCTCCTGCACGAACCTGTGGTTAAGCGCGTGTCCAGACCTATGGGCGACTATCCTGCCGATTATGGGAGCGCCCATAAGCGCAATGTCGCCCATCATGTCGAGGACCTTGTGCCTGACGAACTCATCGGGGAAACGCAGGCCGCCTTCGTTTAAGATTTCGGTCTCACCGATGACAACGGCGTTGTCAAGCGACCCGCCCTTTGCAAGGCCGTTTGCGCGGAGCATCTCAACGTCCCTCAGAAACCCGAATGTGCGCGCGCTTCCAAGCTCCTTCCTGAAAACCTCCCTTGAAAAGAGCCTCGAGAACGATTGCCTCGACAGGAGGGTGTGCGAAAAATCAATGTTATAGTCTATCGTCAGGCGCATCTCTTCGGACGGCAGTATCAGGACATACTTGTCGCGGTCAGCCGCCTTGATGGGCCTTTTCACGACGAGATATTTTCTGGGCTTGTCAAGCGCGATAAGACCCGCGTCCTCGATGACGGCGATGAAGTAAGAGGCGCTGCCGTCCATTATGGGGACTTCAGGCCCGTCAATCTCCACTACGGCGTTGTCCACGCCGAGACCGTAAAAGGCGGCCAGGAGGTGCTCAACCGTTGATACGGTAACGCCGTTGGAGCCTATCGTAGTGGCGTAACTCGCAGACACCACGCTCGCGGCGCCCGCCTTTATGCGCGGCAACCCGGGGAGGTCTACCCTCACGAAGGTTATGCCTGACCCTGCAGGGGCAGGCAGTATCCTCACGTTAACGCTGCACCCGGTGTGCAACCCTATGCCTTTGAAACTCGTTTCTCTTATAATGGTTTTTTGCATCTTAATCATGTATATATTATAAGCAAGATATGTGCCGCTTGTCAAAATCTTTTTAAATCAATATGTTACTAAGCATATTTTTTTAAAACTGTGTTATAAATGCCACTATTTACAAAAAAGTCTCTTTTTTGCAACATCGGCGGCTGTTATTATTTTAAATAGAAATCAAGCAGAGTAAGCACTACCCGCCATTTACGGTAACTCAATCCCGTAGCTCAGGCCTTCAGGCCTGAGTTTAAGGGTGGGGACAGGTGGGTTGCGGCATTTAAAACTCACCCTCGATGAGCACGTCGTTGCCAATCTTTTTAACCTTAATATTTTTAATCTCAATTGCAGCGCCGAGTTTTTTTATCTTTAACTCCCCTACGGACGCTGCGGCGTCTGCGCCGAGTATCTTGGGCGACACGAACCAAAAAAGCCTGTCAACGAGTCTATCCTTGAGAAAAGACGCGGTAAGGACGCCGCCGCCCTCGACCATAACGCTCGTTACGCCCATGTTGCCGAGGGTCTTTAAAACGGACTTGAGGTCAACCCCACTCCCGCCGACGGCCTTAGTCGCCGCTGCGACGTTTATCCCCAAGCCTTTCGCCTTCTCTATCTTTTTTTTGGCGGCCGATGCTGAGATAAAAACCATTGGCAATCTACCGTCCCTGTCGCCGGGGTATCGCCTGAAGACCTTTGAATCAAGGGGGGTCTTGAACGCGGAGTCGAGCACGACGCGCATCGGGTTGAGGCCGTGAGCGTGTCTGACCGTGAGTTCCGGGTCGTCGCTGATTACCGTCTTGCCGCTTGTTATGACCGCGTCCGTTATTGCGCGAAGCCTATGGACGTATCGTCTGGATGCAACGCCCGTTATCCAGCGCGATTCGCCCTTAGACGTTGCAATTTTTCCGTCGAGGGTTGCCGCGAGTTTCAAGGTGACGTGCGGCATCTTTGAAACTATGAATTTATTGAATGCCGGGTTCAGTCCCCTGCACTCCCGCTCCAAAACTCCGCCGACGACTTCTATCCCGGCGCGTTTCAACGCCTTGATGCCCTTGCCTGAGACAAGAGGATTCGGGTCGCGGGTCCCTAAAAAAACCCTTTTTATCCCTGCGCGGATTATGGCCTCGGTGCACGGAGGGGTATTTCCGTAGTGGCGGCACGGCTCAAGCGTTACGTATAAAGCCGCGCCGGCGAGGGGGGAATAACCCCCCGCGTTGAGGGTTTTTTTTGAAAGCGCCGAGGCCTCGGCATGCGCCCCTCCCGCCTTTTTGTGCCAACCCTTCGAGACTACGCGGCCGTCTTTTACGATAACGGCGCCAACCGCCGGATTAGGAGACGTTTTGCCGACGCCTTTTTTGGCAAGACCAATCGCAAGGCGCATAAAACGCCTGTCATTTCCGGTTATCCGTTCCGTGCCCTTTGGCATACATGCAACTATCGTTGGGAGGTATCCCAGGTTGGGGGTATCCCCCTTCCCCCTCTCAGCGTTTTTTATTGTCGAGGATGTCCTTTAATTCCTTCATGAACTCGTTTATATCGCGGAACTCCCTGTAAACGGATGCGAACCTCACGTAGGCGACCTCGTCGAGCGTCTTCAATTCGTCCATGACGGCCTCGCCGACGGCCCGGCTCGTTATCTCCCTTTCACCGAGTTCGATGAACCTCGATTCGAGCTTCCCAACCGCCTTCTCTATTTCCTCGATGCCGACCGGTCTTTTCTCGCATGCCTTTTTTAACCCCCCGAGTATCTTCACCCTGTCGAACGATTCGCGCGTCCCGTCCTTTTTGACCACCAAGGGCAGGGTCTCCTCCACGCGCTCGTAGGTGGTGAAACGCTTGGCGCACTGCCCGCACTCGCGCCTGCGGCGCGTGGTGGAGCCGTCCTGAGAAAGCCTTGAGTCAATCACCTTGTCTTCGAGATAGGCGCAGAAGGGACACTTCATATATCTGCAATATACAAAAGGAGGCGCGGGAATACAAGGGTTTTAAAACGGAGAGCAGGGTTTGCGGTGCTGAGGCGAACGGTTGAGGGATTGAACGCGCCGCAAAAGAAACGCCCCTGAGCACAGCAACGCTTTCTGGCGTGATGCTTGTTGCCAATGCGAATTTTGGCGACAGAAAGTTATGCTGGACGCGGGGGCGCCTTTAATTTTATAAGAATTAAGAATAACGAGAGAAACCTGCGCGTCTTGCGCGGCTTAGCCGAGCACCGCGTCCTTACATGCCTTTGCAACCCTGAACTTTACCACCCTCTTTGCCGGTATCTTGATGACCTCTCCGGTGCGCGGGTTCCTGCCGAGACGCGCCTTTCTCTTTACCAGCACGAGCTTTCCGATACCCGGAATCGTGAAGGCGTTTTTAGCCTCCCTGTATGCAAGCTGCGCGAGTTCGTTAATCAACTCGCCTGCGGCCTTCTTCGTGAGGCTCCCTTTCTGCGCGATGTAATCTGCTACCTGAGACTTGGTCAGCGGTTTTCCCATCTCTTCCTCCTGTCTTTTTTTAGAAGTTTATTTCATCGCTCCCAGTCAACATTGTCCGGCAATAAAGGCGTGGCGCCTGTCTGCGGGAGTGGAAAATTATTAGCGACTCTACCACTAAAAAAAAACCTTGTCAACTGTCTTTATTTAAATCTTTTGATTGACATGAACGCGCAGCGGATGATAGATTGATGGTTCTTTTCCGCGCCCAGCACCACTTCGGTCAACGTTGTTTGTTGGATGCAAACAACTCCGCTAAACCGAAGTGGTGCTGGGCTGAATTTGCGGGGCTGTAGCTCAGCTGGGAGAGCGCAAGGCTGGCAGTCTTGAGGTCAAGGGTTCGATCCCCTTCAGCTCCACCAAAAGATACGGGGGGCGCCCAGCACCACTTCCGTTATTGAAGAAGGTTGTTTAGCAGCTTTCTTCGCGCCGGAAGTGGTGCTGGGCGCCCCTTTTTATCATTTCAAGCGCCGCGCTCGGGGCAAAAGATTTGGACAACATGACGGCTTTTTGTTAGAATGGCGCATCTCGTGAAGATACACGCTAAATCAAAAATGCGACTACCCCTTACAACGCTATTCATCACTGCGGTCTTTTTCGCCGCAGGGACGCCTTACGCCGCGACGCTGCGTGTTCCGGAAGGACATAAGACAATCCAAGTCGCCGTTGACGCGGCAAAGGCCGGAGACGTTATAATCGTCGGGGCCGGCGCATACACGGAAAACATCGTCATAAAAAAACCACTGACGCTTGAGGCCGGCAAAGAGACTAAAACCCCTCCGGTGATAACCGCAGCGGACAAGACCAAACCGGTCATAAGCATAATCGAAACTCATGGCGTGACGATAACGGGCATTGCCGCGGGAGGCTCAACCGAAGCCGGCATCTACGTATGGAAGTCCTCGGACGTTACGCTCAAAGGAAACACCGTAACCGGAAACATGAGCGGCATAACGCTCATGAAGTCCGCCAACAACAGTGTCTCGAAAAACACCGCCGAGAGGAACGATAACTACGGGATATACCTTGAGGGTTCAAACGGCAACACGGTCGAGAAAAATAGCCTGAGTTCCAACTACGACAAGGGGCTTTTCATCAGCAACTCCAACGGGAACACCGTCGCCGGGAATCAGGCGAACCTCAACACGTGGGATGGCATGAGGTTTTGGTCATCCAACAAGAACGTCATAAAGGACAACTACACGCTCCGAAATACCTTCGGCATGGTGTTGAGCGACTCTAACGATAACGAGCTGTCCGGCAACACGTCGCTTCCGAACATCTTCATCATCTATCCGATACTCCTCGTTTATATCGGCATCATCTTTTATCTCGTCCAGAAAAACATCTTAAAGTTTGTGCATAAGGGATGACAATGGAATGGTTCAAAGAGGTCTTTAACGTCGTAATGTTGATGTCCATCCTCACGAGCGCCCAGACGCTTATCGCCAGCGTCGGGCTGATACTTGCGACTTCGTCCTTCATCAGCGGGCTCCAGATAGTCAAGGGGACAAGGACGAGCGTCGAGGGAAAGATCCACCGCATAAACGGCGTAATAGTCATAACGCTTTACGTTATCCTCGCCGCGCGCGCCTCCGTCATAAACGGCATAACGTGGAATATCTTATGGTGGGTCCTCGGCATGTGCGTGATACTCCTGAAACTCAAGATAGTGAGGACAAAGGGACGCGCCTTCAAATACGTAAGCTGGCTCGGCGGAACTCTCATACTCATCTGGCTCTACCTCGTCTACATACACCTGCCGGTCTGAGGAGCGGCATATCATGATGAGCCGCTATTCGTATTTCATGCTTCTCTTCCTCCTTGCCGCGCCGCCCGCCTACGGCGGCGGCGAGTGGCAACTGATGTCGAGAGAAGACGGGTGCGTGGGGCTGGAAACTTTAGCCAAGAGGGAGCGGCTGGCGCGCACCCCGTCAACGCCGGAGGAATTTGCAGGGATGATGAGGGCGCGCGGCTATTCCGTAACAACCGGACATCCCGACGGCTTCCCCGCCGAATTGTCCGGCAAGGCCGTTATGGTCAGGGTTCGTGAAAACATGGCCCCTGTCTTTGTCAGGGTAGATCTGTGCGGAAACGCCGAAAGATAAAATCCAAAAAGCCGACGCTTTTTTGCCGCCGTCTTAATATTTAAAACTCCTCTCGTTCCCAAACTCCGCTTGGGAACGCAAATGACCGTAAGCTCTGCTTCCTGTTCAAGCCCCAATGACGTCTACGACGGATTGCGTGAAATAAACGACTTCGCTTTCAATGACTGCGATATATGGTAAACTTAATATATGAAAAACAGAGTAGGACGCATGGGGTGGAAAATAGAATAGGAAGCGGGAGGTGGAGAGTAGAGAGTGGTAAAGACTTTTCCGCCCGCCGCATCCTAATCCCCATCATAAGGAGGCCGTGATGAAGGAAAAAATAATCCGCTTGGACAAGGTTACGGGCGCGGTAGCGCTGCCTGATGAGTATTTGAGACACCTCGAACTGACGCCCGGTTCGGAGGTGGAGGTCAGGCTTGACAAAAAAAAGAAGTGGATAATAATCAGGGCGCTTCACGGCGCGGACTTCATCGAACACTTTAAAGACACGATGGAATCAATGGCATGAAGATATTCAAATTGCCGCAGCTCGCCGAACTCTCAGGCCTCGCCGAATACGTGTTGAGCGCCGAGGGCGCGGACTCCACGGCTCTACGCTGGGGCAGACTTCTTCCTAATGAATCCGGACGCAAGGTCTCGTCTATCGGTACCGGCACGGATATCGTCTACGTAGTCAAGGGACTCTTGTCGGTAAAGTTCGCAAAATCTGCTTTTCCCGTCAGCGCGGGAGAGGCCTTTTTCATAAACGGCAAAACCCCAACCGGGGGTATTGCCGCCGTTGAGTTCGACAACACGGGAGAGACCGACGCCGTTTACATAGTTGCGAGCGGACACTTCACCCAAGGGGGGCAAAACCCTCAAACGGAAAAGACCGGCCCGTCAACGGGGGCAATACCACCCGCTGCGGATACCGCAACCCAAATCAGTGAAACGACGAATGTGGATGACGAGTTCGAGATAACCAAAGACGATCCGTCATACGACGACGGCAAGGGGGACAATACCCCCAACGGCAAAGGGCGGACTTGATTACCCGCTGTTTTACGCTATAATGACGATGTAACGCATCTGCGACGCCTCTCCTCGGTTCTTTCACGCCCATACAAAAATTTCACGCAACACAATCCATACGGAGGCCATTGCATGAAAAAGGCCCTTGTCGCAGACGACTCGGCAACAGACCGGCGCATCATCGCCGACATCCTCGTCCATGAAGGTTTCTCGGTTGAGACCGCTGAGAGCGGCGCTCAGGCGATGGAAAAAAGCCGGACCGTCCAGCCGGAGATAATCATCCTCGACATCCTCTTGCCCGACATCATTGGATACGAGGTGTGCAGGAGGCTGCGCGAAAACTCCGAAACGTCTCACATCCCGGTAATAATGGTCACGGCGGCTGAGGATAAAGATGCGCGCATAAAATCCCTTGATTACGGCGCAAACGATTTTCTTACAAAACCCGTGGACGCGACGGAACTCAAGATACGGACGCGCAACCTCACGAGGCTCAAGGAGTATGAGGAATTTCTCGAAAGGCACAACGAGGAACTCGACGTCGAGGTGAGGAAAAGAACGGCTCAGTTGAGAAACGCGCTCGTGGAGGTTACGGCCGCGAATCAAGCTCTCAAGGAATCCGAAAAGACGACCAAAGAAAGCTACATTGACACCATCCACAAACTCACGATAATAGCCGAGTATAAAGACCGCGACACGCCGTTTCACATAATAAGGGTGGGGCACCTCTCGTCCACGCTCGCCGTTGCCCTCGGCTGGCCGGAAGACGAAGTGGAGGCCGTCTTCTACGCCTCTCCCATGCACGACATAGGGAAGGTCGGGATACCGATAGACATACTCATGAAGCCGGATAAACTTACGAAGGAGGAATTCGCTCTCGTGAAGACCCACACCACGCTCGGCGCGGACATCCTCAAGGATTCCAACTCGGACATTCTAAAGATGGCCGAAAAGATAGCGCGCTCTCACCATGAGAGATGGGACGGCGGGGGTTACCCAACAGGACGGAAGGGCGCGGATATCCCGGTCGAGGCCGCGATAATGAACATAGTTGACCAATACGATGCCCTGCGCAGCAGAAGGCCGTACAAGCCCCCTTTTAGCCACGACGCGGCATTCCGGATACTGACCGAGGGCGACGGAAGGACAATGCCCTGGCACTTCAATCCGGCGCTCATCGAGGCGTTCAAGGCGTGCCACAAAAAATTTGCGGAGATATACGAGGCCTATACCGAGGTGGAGATGTCCGTGCCGCAGACCGAGATACTGCCGCGCGCGTGACGGCCGTGAATCGCTTCACGTTTCACGGCCGTTCTCATGAAAGCCGGGGTAGAGATTTTTTACGCAGTCCGGACAGATGCTGTGAGTGAAATCAGCCTCCGAGCGTTCCCTTATGTAGATCTCCACCTGCTGCCAGTAACCCTTGTCGTCGCGTATCTTCTTGCATGAGGCGCATATCGGCAGAAGCCCGCCGAGGAGTTTCACCTTGTCAAGCGATGTCTGCAATTCCGCCAGGAGACGGGTCTTATCGTCTTCAAGCGTCCTGCGCTCGGTTATATCTTCGATTGCAAGCAGCGTGAGCCTCGGGCGGGCGCCCGGCTGCATGATCCTTTTCGCGTTAAGGAGCATCGTCCTTGCGCCTATCTCCGGAAAATTACAACTCAGGACGTAATCCTTCAAAACGCCCTCCCCCTGATACGCCGCGCCGAGAAACCGCCTGAACTCCGGCATGTCCCATTGGCGGTTTCCGAGTTCGTATATCAAACGCCCTTCCGTCTCATGCCGGGCGGCCTTGAAGGTCTCATAAAACGTCTTGTTGGCCGAGACCACCCTCAAGCCGTCGTCAAGCACCACAAGCGATTCGTGCACGGTCTCGATGATGCCCTCGGCGTAGAGCTTTGCCTCGAGGAGCTTATCGGCCAACTGCCTGAGTTCCACCCTCTCCTTCTCTATCCCGGTAATGTCGGTGAAGAAAAGTATGTGCCGGTCGAGCGTCGGAAAGGCCTCGCAGGTTATTAGAAAAACCTTGGGGGTTTTGGCGTCCTTAGGATCTTTCATGCAGGCCGTGTGATATGCGCCCCTGTTCGTCAGTAGTAACCGGACGAAGTTACCGGCGTCTGCGCCCGAGAACGGGGTATCGTTAATCTTCAGGATGAACCGCTCGATGGTAATATCCGCCTTTTTAAAATCATCGAGCGTGGAGAAACCGAGGAACGTGAGAAACGCCTTATTGATATATTCAAGCTCGTCCCTTTCGGTCGTCACGATGAAGCCGGGGCTGAGGTCGAGGATGAACTGGACGTAACGGTTGCGCGCCTCTATTTCCTTCCTGTGGAAAAGCCCTTCCGCTATCCTCTTGAGCGCGTCCTCGAGGTTTTTAGGGTCAACCGGCTTCAAGACGTATTTGTCAATCCCAATGTCAATAGCAAACAGGAGATTGTCAACGTCGCTCGACGCGGTCGTTACGACTATGGGCGTGCCGGGGCTGAGCTTTTTTATCTCAGCCGACATCTTAAGCCCGTCCATGACAGGCATCCTCACGTCGCTGACCACGACGTCGGGCTTGTTGTTTATGAACTCGGAGAGTCCCTCCTGCCCGTTCATGGCCGTAACGAGCTTTCCGACGCGCCTTTTAAGAAAGACCTTCATCTCCTCGAGCACGTCAATGTCGTCCTCCACGTAGAGAACGGATAGGTCTTTTAAAAACCCGTCGCCTTGTCCGAGTACTGTCCCTGCGCCCATAATAAAACCCCCTTGCGTCAAACCGGCGTTATTATCCTAAACTCGGCCCCATCGCCTGCGTTTGCGGCCTCTATGCTGCCGTTCATGTGCTCCTCGATTATCACCTTCGACATGTAGAGTCCTATCCCTGTGCCTTTACCCTGGTCCTTGGTCGTGAAATACGCGTCAAAGACCCTCTCGATGATACCGTCCGGTATCCCGCCGCCGTTGTCCCGCACCGAGACTATACCCTTACCGCCGTCTTTGCGGATGCCTATCGAGATGACCCCGCGGCCCGCGCCCCTGCCGATTATCGCGTCCTTCGCGTTGCCGAGGAGATTCAATACAACCTGCGTATATTCAGCCGGAAAACCCATGATAAAGACCGGGTCCCCCTCATCCACCGTAATATTTACGTTGTGATATTTAAAGCTCGCCTCGACCAAAGATACGGCCTCGCCAACCGCCCTGTTGAGCGAAAAACGCTCCCTTGCCTTATTGGGTCTGAAAAAATTCCTAAAATCGTCAATGGTGGTGGACATCTTTTTCAGCAACTGATTGGCCTTTGCCGTCTTGTGCGAAAGGGCCTCGGCGTCGAGTTCGTTATGGGCGTATGCGTCCTCGATATTAGTGACCACTATTCCCAATGCGTTTAAAGGCTGCCGCCACTGGTGCGCGATGTTGCCGACCATCTCGCCCATGGCCGCAAGGCGCGACTGGTGCATCATTATCACGTCTTTTTCACGGGCCTTTTTAGCCTGCTCCGCCACCTTTTCCTCAAGGTTGACGTTTATCCCCTCGATATCACGACGCCTCTGCTCGGCGATATCAGCGGTCTTTCTTAACTCACCTTGCATCTTGATAAGCCTCAAATTCCTGTGGACGGCTATCTCGTAGGTGGAAAGCAGAAAATTAAGAACATGCGTCCTGTCAAACGCGATGCTGTATTTTTTCCCCGTAAAATATACGTCCGTGCCTCCCTCGCCGGTTTTTCCGCCGAGCGCGCTGTTGACCATCAGGCTGTTGATGCACGACGTTATCAACTCCCCGTCATAGGGCTTGGCTATAAAACTGTCCGCCCCGCACTCAAGGCTTCTCAGCACGTCGCCCGGGTCGGTCAACGTGGTAACGAGTATGACGTAAACGCCGGACATCGAGTGGTCTGCCTTTATCGTCTTGCAGAGTTCATACCCCGTCATGTCCGGCAGGACGATGTCGCTCAAAACGATATCGGGGCGAAATTCCCGCACGAGCCTTAACGCCTCATAGCACCGCGTTGCCACGCGGACGTTATAGCCCCTGCGGACAAGCGCGCCCTGCAACACCTGCGCCTGCGTGGGGCTGTCCTCGACCGCGAGTATCTTTACGTCCGCAGGGTTGAATTTGACGTTGTTGGTGTCCATATCAATGGCGCGGATTCTTCAAAAAAACCTTTAGGCCGTGATGCGTGATGAAAGACGGGTATCATCATGCGCCTTCGATGATGGCAACCACGCTCTCCTCATGGCCTATGGCCATGATATGCGCCCCGTGGCAAAACTTTTTCAGCTCTCTCACCTGACGCGAGGCTATTTCAATCCCCTTGGCGAGAGGGTCTTTTGCGCCTTCGAGTTCAACGATGAATGGATGCGGCACCTTGACGCCAGGGACGTTGGCGTTGAGGTAATGGGCCATCTTGGCGGATTTCAGGAGGAGTATGCCGCCTAATATCTTGACGTCTTTTTTTGCGGCCGTTGCGAAAAACCTCTTGAAGTTGTCCATGTCGTAAATGGCCTGAGTCTGAAAAAACCGCGCCCCTGCGGCGATCTTTTTCTCGAACTTTATCTCCTCCGGCTCAAAGGGGTTTGCCTCCGGCGCAACGACCGCGCCGGTATAAAAACCGGTCTTACCGCGCAGGGCAACGCCGTTCATGTTCCTGCCGTTATTCAACCCCTCTATCAAGGAAACGAGCTGGACGGAATCCACGTCAAAGACGGCCTTCGCCTCCCTGTGGTCTCCGGCCAAGACATGGTCGCCCGTGAGGGCAAGGATGTTTTTTACGCCGAGCGTCCATGCGCCCATTATGTCGGATTGCAGCGCGATTCTATTCCTGTCCCTGCACGTCATCTGAAAAACCGGCTCGATGCCTTCGCGTATGAGAAGCGCCGAGCAGGCAAGCGACGACAGCCTCATCACCGCGCGCTGGCTGTCGGTTACGTTTGCCGCGGCGATATGGCCTTTAAGGAGCCGCGCCTTTTGCAAAAACACTTCCGTATCTGTCCCCTTGGGAGGACATATCTCGGCGGTTATCGTGAATCTGCCGGAATGGAGTTCGTCTTTTAATCCCATCTGCGCGAACCTCTTTGCCTCGACGATATTATCTCGGCGCGCGGTTTTTTATTATTGACTCGAACACCTTATGTCCCCCGATTGAGCCAAGCGCGTCTTCGCAGGCCCTTTCGGGATGCGGCATCGCGCCCATTACGTTGCCGGCTTCGTTCACAATGGCCGCGATATTAGAGACCGAGCCGTTGGGGTTTGCCTCTGCGGTCACGTCTCCTTCAGGCGTGGAATATCTGAAAACGACCCTCCCCTCGCCTTCGAGCCTTTTAATCGTCTCGGCGTCCGCGTAGTAGTTGCCGTCCGCGTGCGCTATCGGGATGGAGGCCACCGCGCCCTTTTTGTACGCGCTCGTAAAGGCCGTCGCGTTATTCTCGACCCTTACGCTCACGCGGGAGCAGATGAATTTCAATCCCTTATTCCGCATGAGCACGCCCGGCAAAAGCCCGGCCTCGGTGAGTATCTGAAAGCCGTTGCAGATGCCGAGCACGGGTTTGCCTTTTTTGGCGAACTCCATGACCGCGCCCATCACCGGAGAAAAACGCGCAATCGCGCCCGTCCTCAGGTAATCGCCGTAGGAAAAACCCCCGGGCAGTATCACGCAGTCGTAGCCGTCAAGGGACGCGGCCTTGTGCCAGACATAGTCGGCGTCTTGTTTGAATACGTGCTTCACGGCGTGATAGCAGTCGTGGTCGCAGTTTGAGCCGGGGAATACTATTATGGCGAACTTCATGGGTTTCAAGCCTCAAGTGCAGGGGTTTATGGAATTAAACGAAGGAACCCCTAAAATCCTGCGCGAACCGTCTGAAGGCGCAGGGTTTCCTGCCGAGCAATTTTTCAACCGTAGGGAGCACGGCAGACGCATAACCGGCCTTGTATATGGCAACAAGCTCCATAAGCGGATTGACTAATTCCTCCGGCATCCCCATATCGAGCATGGCCTTTTTGGCCGCATTGTCTGGCACGTCTATGTATTTAATGCTCCGCCCAGCGACATCGGTGAGGATACCGGCGATTTCTTGATTGGACAGCGCCTCCGGGCCCGTGATGTTATATGCCTTGCCTTCGTGGCCGCCGCTTGTAAGAACCTTCACCATCACTTCTGCGACGTCCCTTACGTCAATAAGACTGACCTTGCCCTCTCCCTGCGCCGCGTAAAATGCGCCCTGTTGTTTGATTGTCTGCGAAAAAAAGTTGATGTAAATTTGCATGAAAGAGGCCGGACGGACTATGGTGAAGGGTATTCCTGAATCCTCAACCGCCTTTTCCGCCTCCCTGTGCCATTGTCCGAGCGTAATGGCATTGGGATTATCGGCCCCCAACCCCGATGAACGGACCATGTATTTTATTCCGGCCGTCTTTGCGGCCTTGACGATATTTTTTCCGATCTTGGCGAGCTGCGGGACAAAAGGCGACAAGGAAAACACCTTGTCAATTCCTTGCATGGCCTTTCCGATGCTTTCAACGTTGTTGAGGTCAACGACCGC
>JACRCC010000083.1 GCA_016234405.1 Deltaproteobacteria bacterium
TTGCGTTAAAGATTCTTCACTCCGCTCAGAAGAGCTTGGTAACGAGAACGGATTGTGCGAGAAGCGATACGCTAAAGGCGGGGCAGATTGTCCCGCCTTTTTTGTTCGACGAGGCCTGCAACGGAGTTGACGACAACGCGGTAAAGACCGATGGTTCGATATCTAATACCTGCCTTTATTGCCTCAAATCTTTTTTAAGCCCTTCGAGCGCCTTTTTAATCGCATCAAGGGAGGGCGTCTCAGCCGCGCCTCCGTATCTTATCCGCTGAAATGCCCATGTAATTTCCGTTACGCGGCTGTTATCAACCCTTTCCGAGAATTCAAGCGGGGTCTCCCACGTCTTGCGCACTATACCCTTTCTCCTGAGCATCCGCTGCATCTCCAAATAGAAGAGAGGGGTCTTTGCCGTCTTGCCTTTTGATCGGGACAACCGGAGCGCGGCAAAGAAGATGGCCGCCGCGATAACGACTGATACGGCAACGTAGCTCAGGGCTTTAGCCCTGATAGAGTCAGGCCTGAAGGCCTGAGTTGCGTGTCTGAATGCCTGAGTTGTATAGAGGTTTTTAAGGGCGCTGACGAAGAGATGCAGTCGTCCTTCAATGACCATCGCTAATTTTCTCTGGTCGCTGAAGGTGTAGTGAACCACGTTTCTGTTCCACTTCCATCTGATGAGATCGAAATAAAGCGAAAGAGTGGACGGCTGGGTGTAAGAGCCAAAGCCAGCCGAGGGGGTCGGGTCCAAGGTCGTCCAGCCATAACCCCCTGCGTCTTTTACGTAGGCCTCAACCCAGCTGTGCGCATTTTCCTGACGGATGATGAAGTATCCTCCAAGCCGGTTCCAATCGCCTTGAACAAACCCGGTTACGAGTCTGGATGGTATGTTTACGGCCCTGAGCATGACGGTCATTGCGGTGGCGAAGTGCTCGCAGTAGCCGGCCTTCGTGTAAAAGAGAAAGTCCTCAAGCGGGATCTTACCCTTGCCGGTCTCCGGGTTTAAGGTATAGCGGTAGTTGGCCTTCAGATATCGTTCTATCGCGGACGCCTTCGCTGCGTCGTCTCCTTTGCCATTTGTAATTTCCAACGCAAGTCTTTTGATAGCGCCCCACGAGGGGTCTTCGGAAAGCGCGGAAACGTCGAGGAACGAAGACATATCTCTCGGCGAATCTTCAACGCGCATTCCGGGAGACGACCATGCCTTATACTCAAGCCTTGTATAAGGGGGCGCGGGCACAAAGAGGGATCCGGACCGGTCGTTCATCAGGACGGGGAATTTTCCCTCGATGACCGCGGGGAATGACGCCGCGAAGATAACGTCCGTTTCGAGCGGCTCAAGCAGGATATTCTGCTCGAACATGCCCTTAGATTTTTTGCCGGTCTCGAACCTGCCCAATGCGTCTTTTTTTACGCTCGTGATGTGTTTCATCGTCCTGGTCCAACTCTTGCCGTCGTAGCGCTCAAGCGCCGCGCCGCGCAAACGCATGAATTCCCGCGACGCCTCTCCCTTAACCTCCACGCGCATCACGATGGTCGAGTCGGTTTTGACGGCGCCTATCTCGCCGAGGTCAACCTTATCCGAAAAGCCCAGGACCTTGATCGCGTTGGCGGTCTTTCTCTCAAAAAAACCAAGCTCCATTCGGGGCATCATAAAAAACATTATAAACGCCGTCAGAACGGCCGCAACGGAAGATGCCAACACGAAAAAGAAAAAAGGCAGCCCGAATATCGCGCCCGGCGGCTCCCCTGGTGGGGTTTTGCCCCCGCAGTTTGCCCTCTGCCAGTCCTTCTTGACGTTGAAGATTATCATGGCCCAGATGCCGCCCACGACAAAGAGGCTCAAAAGCGCGAAAAACATGATGCTTACCGTGGAGGCTGCGGCGGCGAGCAGCTCGAAAAATACGAGCACGTATGCCATGAGATAATCCCTGTTGGTCTTGAGGTCGAAGAGTTTGAAGACGAAGATCGCCGCGAGAAACCTTGCGGAAGAGACTATCAGGCTCATTGATATGTAGGCGTAGTCCGCGATAAAAAAAACGAGGAGCACGACGGCGAGGAAGTTCCACAACCATTTGGGTATCGGCGGCCTTTTGGTGACGTTGAAGTAAACGCTAAACGCCGCGCCTGTTGCTATGGCTGCCGTGAATGAAGGCTCTATTGTCTCGACGAGGCTTATGGCCGTGACGCCAATCGCGGTCATGAAGTAGGTGAGTATTATCGTGTATGAACTGATGTTCATGTTTGTCCGTTTTTCAGATGATGCGCACCTTTGCCGCGCCCGCGTCTTTCGCCGGAGTTATAAGCGCAAGCGCGTGGAGTATCCGCGCGATTTGGTTTTGGCCGGGCGCAGGGGACAGTTCGCGCTCAAGCGTTTTCAAGCCAACCGAAAAACCGGCCTCGATGAAGTGGTTTGCAGCGGAGGCCGCCTCGTCAACGAGGTCCTCGAAGACCGCGGGAGGGGCGTTGAAGTTGTCGAAGACTACGGTCACTTTTTGCTCCCGTTCTTTTTCAAATTCTTTGATTATGAGCCGGGACGAGCGCGCCGCGGCCTTCCAGTATATGAATCTGGAATCGTCCGCGGCAATGTGATCGCGCAGCCCGTATATCTGAGGGCCCCAACCCTTCCCAGCCGCGCTCAACCCCGACTCGGCTGTTCGGACTGAAGCAAGGGTTTTGACCTTAGGATGTCTGATGCTCGGGTATACGAGCGCCTCGGCAAAGGCGGCATATTCTCTTCCCTTTAGAAACAGCCCGAAGGGGAAGCGCGTTGAAATCTTTAAGCCGTAGAGTTTTACGACCCCGCGTTTTGCGAATGTGCAGGCTGCGGTCTTTACCGTATCTTCCGATGGCTTGAGTTTCAACACGTAGACATGCCCGGACGTTATGCCGGGTGAGGGGATCTCACTCACTGAAAACGAAAAGGAAGAAAAGAATTTTTTTTCATTTTTTATTTTGAACCTTGCGACCGTTGGGACGCCTTTGAATATTCGCGCAGGGAGCGTCCTTTCGATTTTGAGCCGTCTCATGGTGTGCTCGGATATCACGCCTGAGACTATGATGAGCGCGAGGAGAGACGATGAGACGAGATAGAGGAGGTTATTGGCGGTGTTTATGGCCGCGATGCCGATGAGAAGGAGTATGGCGATATACCACCACCCCTCCCTCGTGATGGAGAGCGAGCGCGGGAATTTAAAAAATGGACGTTTGCGCGGGGGATACCCCCCAACAGGGGGATACCCCCCCTGCGACGATGCTTTTTTTTCGCCGAAGAATCTCCCCGTAAAGGTTGTCAGCCACGGGAGAGGCACTGTTATGAATGGTCTTAGGTTCATCCGTTTTGGAAGGGAGGGGAGCGGTCAACGGGGGAATAACTCCCTCAAACAGGGACGGCAACGTTGGAGAGCACGTCTTCAATTAGGGTAACTGCAAGGGAATTACCCTTGTCGCCGCCAATGTCGTCGTTGAAACCCCCGTCCGCCGGGATTATCCTGTGAGCGAAGACCGGCACGGCAAGGGTTTTTATGTCATCCGGCAGGCAGTAGTCTCTCATAAGTATCATTGCGCGGGCCTGAGCGGCGCGGTATAACGTCTTGGCGGCTCGCGGGCTTACTCCGAGACGCATTCCCTTGTGGGCGCGAGTGCCTGCCGCGATGGCGAGGATGTAGCCAACGAGGTTGTCTTCGATGCGCACACCCTCGACGAGAGTCTGCATGGCCGCGAGGTCGTCCGCGGTGATTACCGGCTTGAGACCGGCGATAACGGTCTCCGACGATACGGAGCGCAGTATCTCTCGCTCGTCGGCCTCACCGGGATAACCGATTCTAATGCACATCGTAAACCTGTCGAGCTGCGATTCTGGGAGCGGAAAAGTGCCCGCGTATTCAAGCGGGTTCTGCGTCGCAAGCAGCATGAAAGGCTCTGGGAGCCGGTAGGTAACCTTGTCAACGGAGACCTGTCTGTCGTTCATGGCTTCCAAGAGGGCGCTCTGCGTCTTGGGGGTAGTCCTGTTTATCTCGTCGGCGAGCACGATGTTGGCGAAAATGGGGCCTGGCCTGAACTCGAATGAATGGGCGGCCTGATTGTAAACCGTCACGCCTATGACGTCGGAGGGCAGCAGATCGCTCGTGAATTGTATCCGCTGGAATTCGCAGTTTATGCTTTTTGCAAGGGCGTGGGCGAGGGTGGTTTTACCCACGCCCGGCACGTCTTCGATGAGGAGATGTCCCCTTGAGAGAAGGGCGGCAACGGCAAGTTCGATTACCTCCTCCTTGCCGCGTATCACAAGGTTAAGGTTGTTTTTGAGTTTCTCTATTTTTTCGTATGCCTCCGAACAGTCCATGATTAAAATCTTATCAGAGGTAAAGACCTACAGTCAAGAAGCTCGGCGCTCGGGGTCCGGCCTAAAATTCCTTGTCTCGCTGTGTTTCTTGACACGGATATTGTTTTTAATGTAAAATTTTTACCTTGTATACTGCTCCCCTCAACATCAGCTTGATTGTTGTGGAAAGGCAATGGGTCTCAGGGTTATAATAATGGCAGTTGGCGCGTCCAGCACCACTTTCCGTCTCAAAAGTTTTCGTAGACACGAACTTTCGTGGCGGAAAGTGGTGCTGGAGGAATTTTAATACATAAGGAGGAATCCAACGTGGGTAAGAACGTAGCTCAAAAGCTGATTGACGGACATCTCGTGTCAGGAGAGCCCAGGCAGGGCGCGGAAGTGAACATCACGATTGACCAGACCATCACTCAGGACGCCACGGGCACAATGGCCTATCTTCAATTCGAGGCAATGGGCGTGCCCAAGGTAAAGACGAAACTCTCGGTCAGTTACGTTGACCACAATACTCTCCAGTACGGCGGGTTTGAAAACGCCGACGATCACAGATTCCTTCAGACGCTCGCGTCGAAATACGGCATCTATTTTTCGAGGCCCGGCAACGGCATCTGCCATCAGGTGCATCTTGAGAGGTTCGGAGTTCCCGGACAGACCCTTTTAGGCTCTGATTCCCACACCCCGACCTGCGGCGGCATCGGGATGCTCGCCATAGGCGCGGGCGGCCTCGACGTGGCGGTCGCAATGGGCGGGGGGCCTTTCAGCCTCACGTATCCCAAGGTTACGCTCGTCAGGCTCAAGGGCAAGTTGAAACCGTGGGTGTCCGCAAAGGACGTCATTCTTGAAATCTTGAGGAAGATGACCGTAAAGGGCGGCGTGGGCAAGGTGATAGAGTACGGCGGAGACGGCGTTAAAAGCCTCTCGGTGCCGGAGCGCGCCACCATCACCAATATGGGCGCGGAACTCGGGGCAACCACTTCGGTATTTCCGAGTGACGGCGTCACAAAGGAATTTTTGAAGGCGCAGGACAGGGAAAACGTCTGGGTTGAACTCAAGGCAGACGACGACGCGAAATACGACGAGACGATTGAGATTGATTTAGCCAAACTCGAACCCATGATAGCAAAGCCCCACATGCCCGACGTTGTGTGCAAGGTCTCGGAAATAGAAGGCATGAAGGTGGATCAGGTCTGCGTCGGGAGCTGCACGAACTCGTCTTTCAGGGACATGATGGTCGTGTCCGAGGTCTTAAAAAAGGGCGGCTTCAAGGTGCACCCCGAGGTCAGCATGACCGTCAGTCCGGGAAGTAAGCAGGTGCTCGACATGCTCTCCCTCAATAAGGGCCTTGCCCACCTGATAGAGGCCGGGGCCCGGATACTCGAGGCCGCATGCGGCCCGTGCATCGGCAACGGCCAGTCGCCTCCGTCCGCGGGCGTGTCGCTGCGCACGTTCAACAGGAACTTTGAGGGCAGAAGCGGCACCAAGGACGGCAAGGTGTTCCTGTGCAGCCCGGAGGTCGCTGTGGCCGCGGCCATCTACGGCGTGATAACGGACCCGAGAAAACTCGGCAAATACCCTAAGGTGAAGATGCCCGCCAAATTCCTCGTGGATGATTCAATGGTCGTGCCGCCCGCAAAAGACCCGTCAAAGGTAACGATAACGCGCGGCCCTAACATCAAGGAACTTCCAAAGGCACACGCGCTGCCGGACGGACTCAAGGGCAAGGTCTTGATAAAGTTAGGGGACAACATTACGACCGACCACATCACGCCGGCGGGCACATGGTTGAAATACAGAAGTAACGTCCCGAAATATTCGGAATCGGTCTTCTCGGCCATTGACCCCAAGTTCCATGAAAAGGCAAAGGCAGCGGGCGGCGGGTTTGTTTTGGGCGGCGAGAACTACGGACAGGGGTCTTCACGCGAGCACGCGGCCCTGTGCCCCATGTATCTTGGCATCAAGGCCGTCATCGCAAAGAGCTTTGCCCGCATACACAAAGACAACCTCGTGAACTTCGGCATCCTGCCGCTCACCTTCGAGAACTCGGCCGATTACGACGCGGTTGCCGACGGGGACGAGTTGGAGTTGGCGGGCCTCAAGCCGGCGCTCTCCTCAGGCGGGCCTGTTACCCTCAGGAACGTTACAAAGGGCAAGGACTGCAAGGTGAAGCACGGCTTTTCGCCGAGACAGGTCGAGACGATTTTGGCCGGTGGGACGCTTAATTATACGACGATGAAGGGCAGGTAAGGGTTTGATAACGGTTTAACGTATATCTCATAACACCGATTTAACCCCGAATAAAGACATCAGGCGGAGCTCCAGCCAAGAGACCGTGACAGCGCGGCCTCGCTTCTGCAAACAAATTCCACCGTCAATCGTCTCGACCCCGAACTTTTAGGCGCGAGCTTGAAGGCAAGCGAGGGTGCGCCTATCGTGGGGCAGGACATGGCGGTAGAGTCCGGCAACGGGATGACGCTTGCCATTCCAATGCCCATTGTATCTCTTGACTTTACTCGTTTATAATGTTAAATAGTTATTAAGTTGCGAAACTATTTAAATACTGCGCGGCTAATTGAGAAGAGGGGGCAGCATGTCCGAGGGTTTTCCAAAAGAGTTTTTTGCGTTGTATCACGCCGCGGTATTCGAGGCCATTGGCGACGACGCGCCAAAATACAACGCCAAGATAGGCGCGCTGCTCGCTAACGCTTGGGCTAAGAGGTTGAATGAACTGCCTTCCGGCCATGACGGGTTCAAGCGGGCAATCGAGGAATTCTTCAAGGGCGCGTTCAGGTTCGCGGATACCGCCGAGTTGACCTTCAAGCTCGACGGCACGGCAGAGCTATACGTAAAGGGCTGCGGCGTTTGTCTCGGCAATGAGATACTCCGAGGGAAGGGCAAGAAAGGCTCTTGCCCCATAAGCCAGATGCTCAAATCCGCGATGGGGAAATCCTTGAAGGGAAATGTCGAGCTTACAGGAAGCGAAAAACCCGGGCCTGTGGGCGAGTGTTATTTGCGCTATAATGTCCATAAGTAGTTTAAGGAGGTCTTTACGGCAAGGGTAGTCATAATAGGCGCATCCACCGGAGGTCTTCCGGCGGCTTATGAGATTAGGGCAACGCTCGATGAGTCCCATAAGGTTACGGTTATTTCAAACACGCCGGATTTTCACTTTGTCCCGTCAAATCCCTGGGTGGCCTTGGGTTGGAGGGCGAGAAAGGATGTAAGTTTTCCTCTAAGGCCATATCTTGAGAAAAAAGGCATCGAGTTCATAGCAGAGGCCGTAAAGGAAATTGACCCCGCCAAAAACATCGTCATCACGGAGTCCGGCGCATCCGTCCCGTATAATTTCCTGATTATCGCAACAGGCCCGCATCTTGCCTTTGACGAAATTATCGGACTTGGCCCGCAGGCAAATACGGTTTCGGTTTGTACGGTTGACCATGCCGAGGATGCTTACGAAAAATATAAAAAATTCCTCGAAGACCCGGGGCCGGTGATAATAGGCGCGGCACAGGGGGCGTCGTGTTTCGGCCCGGCTTATGAATTCGCGTTCATGCTTGATTCGGATTTGAGGAAAAGGCGTATTCGTAAAAAGATACCCATGACGTTCGTTACGCCGGAGCCGTATATCGGACACCTCGGACTTGCGGGAGTCGGGGATTCAAAGGGGCTTCTTGAACATGAATTCAGGGAAAGACACATCGGCTGGCATACGAACACGAAGTTAAAAAAGATAGAAAAAGACAAGATGCTCGTCGAATCGGTTGGTGAGGGCGAAAAAGAGATGCCCTTCAAATTTGCCATGCTCATCCCTGCCTTTAAAGGGGTAGACGCGGTTTCAAGCGCGCAGGGACTTACGAACCCAAGGGGTTTTGTCATGGTGGACGAATTCCAGAGGTCGAAAAAATACGCAAACATCTATGCCGTCGGGGTCTGCATAGCCATCCCTCCGGTTGAGCAGACCCCAGTGCCGGTCGGCGTGCCCAAGACCGGTTACATGATAGAGAGCATGGTTGCGGCCTCGGTGCGGAATATTAAAGACGCGATAGACGGCAAACCACCGACCGCGAAGGCCACGTGGAACGCGGTCTGCCTTGCGGATATGGGAGATACGGGAATCGCCTTCGCGGCCCTGCCTCAGATTCCCCCGCGCAACGTTACATGGGCGAAAAAAGGCAGATGGGTTCATCTTTTAAAGGCGGCATTTGAAAAATACTTCATCAGGAAGATGAAAAAGGGCGTTACCGAGCCGTTCTACGAAAAGATGATTTTCGATTATCTCAAGATAAAGAAGTTAGAGAAGGGGTAACGGCGAGGCAAAGACAGCGAAGGCTGCAGCTCATGCCCGTAGCGCAGGCCCGTAGCGCAGGCCTTCAGGCCTGCGTTTATCAGGGCTGCCCCCACCTGTAAAGACATGCCTTAGCATGTCTTTACATCCGTTAACCATCTCCCCCGCGAGGGGGGAGGGGGAAAAGGAATTGCTCATCTAAGCCCTGAGCTGCGACGGGCGCAATGGTTGGTAATGCCCTTCCTACGGGACTCATGGCACTATGGAATCCGCGCGATTACGACTCTTGGTATCTAACCCCCCTTGGCAGGGTCTCTGACGCAATTGAAAAATCCCATATCCTCGCCCTTGCTGGCGTTATGCCGGGTGAAAAGGCGTTTGATGCCGGGTGCGGCACCGGCATATACACAATCGAACTTGCAAAAAGGGGCGCGTATACGGCAGGTTTTGACAATTCGCTCGACATGCTTTTATCGGCGAAGGCTAAGGCTGAAAAAGAAGGTCTTACGATAAATTTCCTTGCCGCAGACGCAACGGGCCTGCCGTTTAAGGACGGGAGTTTTGATATAGCGCTCTCGGTCGGAATGCTCTGCTTCATCGCCGACATGGATGGGGCGCTCTTGGAGATGAAACGAGTTTTAAGGCCCGGCGGGCGCATCGTAATCGGCGTACTGAACAAATGGTCGCCGTGGGCGCTATTGAGGAGAATAAAAGGGCTTTTCAAGGAGACCGTTTACGACAGGGCGCGCAATGTATCTCCGCCTCAGTTGAAAAGAGCGCTTATAACGGCCGGTTTCGATGCCGTTGAAATAAGGACTTGCCTGTTCTTTCTTCCCGTTAATTCAAGTCTTTATCTCAAGTTAGCCAAGTTTTGCGAGATTCCAGCCGGATTTTTATCGCCCTATACAGGGGCATTTATCGCGGCCTCGGCAAAAAAGCCGATGTAGGGCGGGCGCCGCCCGCACGACGATGCACTATGCTTTTGGTCTTATTTGTGCTAACATAAGGCGCACAAAAAACATATACGGAAAAAGGAGAGTTGAGAGTTGAAAACGGAAGGTTTGACGTTTGCAGACCTCGGGCTGAGTCCTGAGATGCTCAAGACCGTAATGAATATGGGCTTCGAGGTGCCCACACCCATACAGGCCAAAACCATCCCCGTGCTTTTGCAGGGGAAAGACGTTATAGGTCAGGCTCAAACAGGCACAGGAAAGACCGCGGCCTTCGGTCTTCCGATAGTGGAGATGATAAGCAAGGGCGCGGTCGGGGTGCAGGCCCTGATACTCGCGCCCACGAGGGAGCTTGCGATGCAGGCCGCCGAGGAGATGAACAAACTCGGGGCGGTCAAGAGACTCCACGCGATACCGGTCTACGGCGGCACGTCAATCGAGCGGCAGATAAACGCCCTCAAAAGGGGCGTCCACGTCGTCGTGGGCACGCCCGGGCGCTTAATAGACCATCTCGACAGGGGCACGCTAAAACTCAAGGACGTAAAGGTTGTCGTGCTCGACGAGGCCGACGAGATGCTTGACATGGGTTTCATTGACGACATAACGAAGATACTCAAGTCAACGCCCGCCGAGCGCCAGACCATGCTTTTTTCGGCCACGATGCCCGACGCGATATTGAAGATTTCCAAGCGCTACATGCGCAATCCCGAGAAGGTGAGCATAGCCACCAGCGTCCTTACTGCCCCTAAGATAAACCAGATATTCTACGAGATGAGGCCGGGGGAAAAACTCGACGCCCTGTGCCGTCTGGTGGACGCGAGCGATTCCGGCGTATTCCTCGTATTCTGCCACACAAAAAGAGAGGTTGACGACGTTGCGTCAAACCTGAAACTCAAGGGCTACGACTCGGACGCAATGCACGGCGATTACACGCAGTCGCAGAGAGAATCGGTTTTGAAAAGGTTCAGGGATAATAAGAGAGACGTGCTCGTGGCCACCCAGCTGTCGGCAAGGGGGCTTGACATAAGCAACATCTCGCACGTCGTGAACTATTCCATCCCGCAGGACCCGGAATCATACATCCACAGGATAGGGAGGACAGGAAGGGCCGGCAGGGAGGGCGTGGCCATAACCTTCGTCTCGCCGAGAGAGGACAAGCAACTGCGCCTCATAAGGTCGGTCTCGAAGGCCGACATAAAACGGGGAAAACTTCCCACGAGGGAGGACGTCTTGACCGGAAGGCTCAATACGCTCAAGGAGAAGGTGCAGGAGTTCATAGACGACAAGAGGTTCGACGTATTCCTGAAGCTTGCAAACGAGATGACGGAAGAGGTTTCTCCCGTGGAGGCGCTCGCGGCGCTCCTTAAATTCCAGCTCGAGGGGTTTGACGTCAGGGGCGGGACGTCCTCCGGCGAAGGGGGCACATCCGGCTCCGCGCTCGACGAGACTGGCGCGCCTCCGGGTTATTCGCGGCTATTCATGACTATAGGCCGCGAGCAGGGGGTCAAGGCGACGGACATAGTGAACGAGATATCGAAAAAAGCCGGGATCTCGGCGCAGTCAATCAAGAAGGTCAGCATCTTCGAGACCTTTACCTTCGTCGAGGTTCCCAGAGACGCCGCCGAAAAGGTCATTGACCTCATGCACAGGAGCATCATACAGGGACGGAAGGTCGTCGTGGCCCCGGCAAAACCCAAGGACAGGCATTAGAGCCGAAAGGCATAGCGCGTTAAAAAACCCGCAAGGTGGATAAAGCCCCCTTGACAGCGTTGAAGGCGCGGGTATAATGAACGCAAGGCGGGGGTTGGGCGCTCATGGCGGGTGCAGGTAAACAGGCGATGGATGCGAAGAGGGCATAACCCTCCGCCGTATTTTTTTGCGGCGGTTTTTTTTGACCGGAGGATTAGATGTGACGGGAAACACGGCGAAACGGATGTCAAAACGCATCTTTGTCAGCTTTCCCGCGTTTTTCACCTTTAGCGGCGCAACGATTGACGGCGTCGTCAAACAGATAAGCGAAGGCGGTCTTATCTTTTGCTGCGGGAAGCGTCTCAGGATGAACTCGCGCGGGGTTATCAAGTTAAGCACACTCGACAACGAGCCGGACGTGAGTTTCGGCGGGGTAGTGATATACGAACTTCTCGGCGGCAAGCGCAAGGAAATTATGTGGAAGTACGGGATGCGTTTTGTTGATATGGACGGCGCCGGGGCCGAGGCCCTGTCAAGGATATTCAGATACGCGGCCCTGCGCGAAACGTATCGCTCAAAAACCCGGCCCGAAGGCGGGGAGATTGCCTGAGACTGAACCTTGCGATAAGGTTGCGATAAGGTTTGACTTGCGCCTCTCATTTGATATAATGCGATAACTTTTTAAACTAAATATCCGCTTCATAGAGGGGGTGTTGATTTTTGTCAGAGGTAAAGGTTTATGACGACCAGATAGAAAAGGCTCTAAAGATACTGAAAAGAAAACTCGCGCAGGACGGGACCTTCAAGGAGATAAAGAGGAGAAGGTTCTACGAAAAGCCGAGCGTTAAAAAGAAGAGGAAGAGGCAGGAGGCCGCAAAACGCCGCGCAAAGGCCTCAAAAAAGAGCAGAAGACCCGTGGAGTAAGGCGGGGTTGGTGACCGCCCGTATTCCGCCGATAAGTTCGTAATGCAAAACAAAACCCCCGCGCCCTTTTTACAGGCGCGGGGGTTTTGTTTTGGGGCGGCTGCGAGACGGATTTTTATCGGCGGGCTGCGCCGCTTTTATTTGACGCCTTATTTCATAATACGGACGACTGTGATTAAAAGCGGCGCTCCACCGACTGCATTACACGGAAACAGGGACAACGTCAACCGTTTTTTAATATTTCTTGTATGCCGCTATTATATCCATCCTCGTTCTGAGCTTGGGAACGAGGATGGACATTAGGGATAGAAAAATATGTGTTTAGCGCATTTTTAGCGGGAATTTGCAGATAACATGGACATGTTTTCTGTTTTCCTCACGAGAGAAAAAAAGAACCGATACCCCTTTTCTTTTAAAATCGTCGGACTCATTTTTATTCTCTGTTAATTATATTACATAACCGGCTGCCAATAAGCAAGCAGATACCGTTTTGCCTGTTAAGCTAAATATTGCCCATAGTTAGCGTTTTGACGGGTGCGCTGCGCTTCACCCGTCCTACATAACTACATAACTACTCAGCGGGCAATGCCCACGCCTTGCGGGACTTTGATGGATGATAACAAAATGCGAGATTGCTTCTCAGGCCGCGCAGTTCAGACCAACAGGTCTGAGGTTTTCTGTTTTCAGGGCTAAAGCCCTGAGCTACTACGCCCTCTCCTTCACAAGTAAATCCACTATCGCCGGGTCCGCCAGCGTTGACGTGTCGCCGAGGTCTTCGGTGTGTCCGGCGGCAATCTTTCTCAATATCCTTCGCATGATTTTTCCGCTTCGTGTCTTTGGCAGGCCCTGCGTGAATTGAATCTTATCGGGCTTTGCGATGGCGCTTATCTGCTTTTTGACGTGCTCACTGAGTCTGTTTTTAAGCTCCGGCGTCGCCGCGACGCCCATCTTGAGAACGACGAAGGCGTATAGCGCCTCACCCTTTACGTCGTGCGGGAAGCCGACTACCGCGGCCTCAGCCACGCTCTCGTTGGACACGAGAGCGCTCTCTATCTCAGCCGTGCCGAGCCTGTGGCCGGATACGTTCACCACGTCGTCAATGCGCCCCATGAGCCAAAAATCCCCGTCCGCGTCCACGCGCGCGCCGTCGCCTGAGAGGTAATATCCGGGGAAGCGCGAGAAGTAGACCTCTTTGATGCGTTTATTTTCAGGGTCTCCGTACATGCCCATGAGCATTCCGGGCCAGGGTTTTTCTATCACGAGATACCCGCCTTCGTTCACCTTTGCAACGCTCCCGTCTTCCTTCAAGACCTTGGGCGCAACGCCGAAAAACGGCTTTGCGGCTGAACCCGGTTTGAGCGTCGTGGCCCCGGGAATCGGAGAGATGAGTATGCCGCCGGTCTCGGTCTGCCACCAAGTGTCAACGACCGGGATTTTTCCCTTGCCTACCAATCGGTGATACCACATCCATGCCTCCGGGTTTATGGGTTCGCCCACCGAGCCGAGCACGCGCAGACTCGTGAGGTCGTGCCTTTCCACCCACTCGCCCCCGCACCTCATGAGCGCCCTTATTGCCGTTGGCGCGGTGTAGAGGATGTTGACCTTGTGCTTGGCGATTATTTCCCAAAACCTGTCAGGGTTCGGATACGTGGGGATGCCCTCGAATAAGAGGGACGTGGCCCCGCAGGCAAGCGGGCCGTAGACTATGTATGAATGTCCCGTGACCCAGCCGATGTCCGCGGTGCAGAAAAACGTGTCTTCTTCCCTATAATCGAAAATCCATTTGAAGGTGAGGGCGCTGAATAGGAGATACCCGGCAATGGCGTGCACGATGCCTTTTGGTTTTCCCGTTGACCCGCTCGTGTAGAGGATGAAGAGCGGGTCAACGGAATCCATGTCAACGGGCGCGCAGTAGTTAGCGATGTCAGGAGCGGCGAGTTCGTCTTTGAGCCGCGTGTCGCGCCCCTCTTTCATGCTTACGCGGCTACCCGTCCTCTCGACGACGATTACTTTTTCAATCGTCGGACATTCTATTAGGGCCGCGTCAACGTTTTCCTTCATCGGGACGAGCTTACCGCCCCGCACCCCGTTGTCGGACGTTATAAGGAGCGTGGAGGTAGAGTCGTTTATCCGGTCTTTCAAGGCAGACGGGCTAAAGCCCCCGAAGACCACGCTGTGTATTGCGCCGATGCGCGCGCAGGCCAAAAGCGCAATCGGAAGTTCAGGTATCATGGGCAGATAAATGGTTACGCGGTCGCCTTTTTTAACGCCCTTTTTCTTGAGGACGTTGGCGAGCCTCCCGACCTCAATGGACAACTGTTGATAGGTGTAGGTCTTGGTGTCTCCGTTGTCGGCCTCCCAGATGATTGCGGCCTTGTTTTTTCTCCACGTGGTAAGGTGCCTGTCGAGGCAGTTATACGAGGCATTGAGCCTGCCGCCGATGAACCATTTGACGAAGGGCTTTTTGAAATCATATTCGAGGGTCTTTGTCCAACGTTTGCTCCAATCGAGCATCCCGGCCATCTTGTCCCAGAAGCCCTCCGGGTTCTCGATGGATTCCTTGTAGAGTTTTTCGTATTCAGCCGCGCCCTTTATGTGCGCGGTCTTTTCGAGCGCAGGCGGCGGCGGAAAAAGCCTGTTTTCCCGCATCAAGACCTCGATGGTTTCCTTCATTGTCTGCCCCCGGTATGCGTATTTGCGTTTTTAAGATACCCTACGCGGTTTTATGAGTCAAGGCGCAGTTTTTTACGCGAAAGTTAATGTTGAAACCGCGCCCGAATAATGTTAGAAGGACATCACGCGGTGAGGTGTCCTGCAGCTCAGGGCTTTAGCCCTGAAAATCGCAGGCTACGGTAAGGAGGGTTTTTTTATGGGTATGCTTGACAATAAAAAAGGCGTCATATTCGGCGTAGCCAACGAAAGAAGCCTTGCGTGGGGCATAGCGCAGACCCTCCACAACGAAGGCATGGAGCTTGCCTTCACCTACGCGGGAGAGGCGTTCGAGTCGAGGGTAAAGCCTTTGGCCGAGTCCATCGGCTCGAAGATTATCCTGCCGTGCGACGTAACCGACGACAATCAGATAAACTCCGTTTTCGAGACGCTCAAAAAAGAATGGGGCGGCCTCGACGGGATCGTGCATTCTCTCGCCTTCGCCAAAACAGAGGAATTGAAGGGAGAGTTCCTCAACACCACGAGGGAGGGTTTTAAGCTCGCGCTCGACGTGAGCGCGTATTCCCTCGTGGCGCTCGTGAAGGCGGCAATCCCCCTCATGGAGGGGAGGGACTCTTGTATAGTAACGCTCAGCTATTACGGCAGCGAAAAGGTGATATCGAACTATAACGTCATGGGTGTAGCCAAGGCCGCGCTCGAGACGTGCGTGAGGTACTTAGCCGTTGACCTCGGCCCAAAGAAGGTGCGGATAAACACCATCTCGGCCGGACCGGTAAAGACGCTTGCGGCAATGGGGATCTCCGGCTTTAAGGGCATACTCGACATGGTGGAGGCAAAGTCCCCGCTCAAGAGAAACGTCACGCCCGAAGACGTTGCAAAGACCGCGCTTTATCTCCTCTCTCCTCTTTCAAGCGGGGTTACGGGCGAGATAATCCACGTGGACGCGGGCTACAACATAATGGGGATTTGAGGCGGCTCAAAAAGTCCATCTGCTTCGTTGTCCGACCCGCGCCGCTTGGCGCCAGACCCACGCTTCGCGTGGTTCCCCCGGCTCGTCACTGCGGCGTATACACGAAATACGCCTCGTTTCTCGCTCCTCGCCGCCTCGCATCCGGAGCTTTTTGAGCGGTCTCAAGGGTTTTTCAGGGGTCTCAATTTATAATAAGAGAAGGAAATTATGAAAACCCTGATTTTTCATTTTGCTTTATATGGGCGTTGTCTAACGGGGCGCTTTACGCCGCCCAATCCGCCATCACGGAATCGGATGGCTATACGTGCATGGGAGAGGGGTAATAATTATTTCAACGGCGGCGTGATTTATGAAATACCGTCAGGCGAGGACAGGTTTGAACTTGATGTGTCGCCGCCCTTCGGCGAGGAAAATATAACGGTTTATGCCAGTCCATCTCAAGTCGGCGAGATAGATTTAAAGCCGTCCGGCGGCGTGTATGAGATTAAGACAAAGGCAAA
>JACRCC010000084.1 GCA_016234405.1 Deltaproteobacteria bacterium
CAATCCTTACTTCCCTTCCTATTCCGCCGCTTTCCACTCTACGTGATCCCTCTCACTCCCAACATCCCATTCTCCGGCTATTTACCTTTCAGACACGTCCCTACGAGCTCTACGAGCTTTTTCGTGTCTATCGGCTTTGCGATGTAACCGTCAAAACCCGCGTTAAGAATCTTTTCCTCCTCTCCCTTCATGGCGGAGGCCGTGAGCGCTATGACCGGAATCTTTTTATTTTTCTTATCCGATTTGATGACGCGCATGGCGGTTACGCCGTCCATCTCCGGGAGCTGGATGTCCATCAGGACGAGGTCGGGACGGACGGTCACGAAGACCTTCAATGCCTCCGTGCCTGTCTTAGCCTCGATTATCTCATATCCGTTGAGGGTCAAGACCTCTTTCACGAGAATCTTGTTCATCACGTTGTCTTCAACCACGAGTATCTTGAGTTTGTCAGCCATATAAACCCCGTTCATATATACAACACCTTTGAGTCTTGAGTTATGGTTTTGTGGCCCGGATGCGGTCGAGGGCGTTTAAAAGGGCGTCTCTGTTGACCGGTTTTTCCATATACTCCGCTGCCCCGAGGGCGTAGCCGAGGTCTTTGTTGTCAGTGGAGGATATGACGATGACCGGAACGCCGGACGTCGTGGGGTCGGCCTTGAGACCCTTCAAGACCTCCCATCCGTCCATCTTTGGGATGGCAACCCCGGTGATTATGGCAAACAGGGCGGTATCCCCCCCTTGGCTGTGTGTCTTGGCCATTTGCAGCAATTCCGCCCCGTCCGCGGCGGTAATGAAGTCGTAGCGCCCGCCGGAGAGATAAATTTCGAGGAGATGATTGATGTCAGAACTCTCTCCCGCGACGAGAACAAGCGGATGTTTATCGCAATGAGCCGGGCCGCCGGCCCAAGAGGGCACGTCCCTCGCCTTTGAAACGTCCGGCATATCTATCTCATCGGTCCCCTGCGGAAGTTTTACGTAAAAGGTCGTGCCCTTGCCCTCCGCGCTCTCGAACCAGATGCCCCCGTTGTGCAGCTCTACAAGCCTTTTGGTGAGCGCAAGTCCAAGCCCCGTGCCGCCGTACTCCCGCGTGGCGGACGAGTCAAGCTGGCCGAACTCCTTAAAGAGCTTCTCCCTGTCCTCATCCTTTATCCCTATGCCGGTGTCGCTGATCATAAAGGTCAGGTATCGGGTCATCTTCATGCCGAACGGCTCAACCGATATCTCCCAGCCCACGGTGACGACGCCGCCGTCGGAATTGAATTTAATGGCGTTTGAAAGGAGATTCAACATTATCTGCTTGAACTTGGCCTTGTCCGCGCGGAGCTTGGGCGAGGCTGGGACGCTTTTTGAATTTATCTTCACGTCTTTTTTGTGCGCCATCGGCCTTACGATGCCGAGCGCCTCTCCGAGCACCTCCATGATGGGAAAGTCCTCCTGCACAAGCTCCATCCTGCCGGCCTCAATCTTGGAAAGGTCGAGGATATTGTTGATGAGCTGCAAAAGATGCTGGCCGCTCGAGTGGACGTAGTCAACGTACTGATGCTGCCTTTCGTTCAGGTCTCCGAAGGCCTTTTCCTGCAGAAGCTCCGAAAAACCGATTATCGAATTGAGCGGCGTTCTCAACTCGTGGCTAACGTTTGCGAGGAACTGGCTCTTCATCTTGTTCGCCTCGGCGAGTTCCATGTTCGCAAGCTCGAGTTCCTGTTTTTTCTTCAACAACTCGTCGTTGGTATGCGCAATCTCGTCCGTCCTCTCGGAGACCTTTTTCTCGAGCGTGGCATAATAGTTCTCTATCCCGTCGGCCATCCTGTTGAACTCGATTGCGAGGTTGCCTATCTCGTCTTCGGTCATGACCGGCACCCGCTCCTTCAAATTCCCATGCCCGATTTTTTTTGCGGACTCCTCTATCGCAAGTATCGGACGCACAATCGAACGGGTGAGGGCGAGCCAGAGCGCCCCCACGAGCACTATTGCGATGACCGTCAGCGCCAAGGTCACGGATATTATAAGTATGGCGAAAAAATCGCTCGCGCGATACGAAGCGTAGGCCATAAACTTCTCTTCTTCGATGAGCTTCCTGATGGAGTTGAGCGTGTCCGTGAAGGTCTTATTTCCCTCCAGGCGTATGAGGGACAGCGCCTCTTCCCTGCGGCCGGCAACGGAGAGCGTCTCCACCCTCGCGTGTATCACCCAGTAGGAACCCATATTATGCGTCAATTCCTCGTAAATAATCTCCTTCCCCTCGGCGATACCCATCGCCTTGTAATCGTCAAGGAGCCTGTCTATCTTTGACCTGTGCTCCTCAATCGAGGATTTCAGGAACGACCGTGATGCGTCATCGCTGATTATCGTATGGAGAAATTTTGCCTGACGAGCGGAAAGAAATTCATTCTCGACGGCGTTGAGCGTCTCGATGCGTTTGAATGAATTGGTATAGAGACTCTCGGTGGCCTTTGCGAGTTGGTTTGCGTTATAAAGCCCCACGAAGCCGCCGACGCCCATCATGAAAAGAAGGAGCACGAAGACCACCGCGAGTTTCTTCGATATGCTCAGAGAATCAAAAAAGGTCTTCATTTCAACGCACCCCCGTTGTCCGAAGAGGGGATTACCCGTGTCGCGGCGGCCTCATCTTTAATCTCTTCGTAGATAATCATGATGTCGGAAATCTCTCCGCCGGAATCATAAAGCGGGAAGGTCTTGATGTTTAAGCCTCGCGGCAGGCCGATAAATCCGTGGCGCTGCATGACGGCCGGCTCGTAATTAACGGTAAACTCAGAAACAAAACCGTCGTAAGTCTTTTTTACGCGCGGCATCATGCCGTTGGCGAGAAGCACGTCGTCTTCGAATATCCTATATCGCGCCGGAAAATCATACTTCGGGTCCGCGCCTAACATCCTCTTGAGCTGCGGGTTTATGAGCTTGCACGCCCCCGCGCAGTCGAAAACCGCAACCCCGAAAGGCATCTGAGCGATGACCCGTTCAAGAAACCTCCTTGAGGTGAACTCGCCGTGAAAGAGGTTGACGTGTCCAGTGGATGCGCCGAGCGCCGAGGCAATGGATTCGACGAAAAACACCGCTGAAGGGGACAATACCCCCCCCTCCGGCAAACTAAGATTATCCTTATAAGCCGCAAACAAAAGCCCCCTAACCTCGCTGCCGTAAACGATGGGCGCGGTTATAACAGACTTGAACCCCCGCGCCCTCAATGCCGACGCGGCCGCGTAATCTATGTATTCGTCAATTTCCTTAAAAAGCCTCGCTAATAACAGCCCCCCGGCCGTCTTAATGCGAAGGACGTTCAAAGACTCAAGGTCTTTGGGCGGCGTATCGCCAAGACCCGCGGAGGCCTTTAGCCTGAAGACCGCGTCGGTTGAGAGGGAATCCCCCTCGATGAGATAAATGGCGCATGCGTCTGCGCCGCCCAAGGGGGTTATCCCCCCTGCCCTCAAGACCCCTTTAACTGCGGCGGCGAAAAGTTCTTGCTCAGAAAGAGACCTGCCGGCGCAGGTCATGACCGCGTTTAACGATTCAAACTGTCTTGTCTTGGCGTCGAGTTCCAGAGCCTGCCATGAAAAATCCGCCTCTCTTTTGGCCGCGGCTCCGGCCAAAGCCCTCAACATGGCGTTGAGCGAGGCGCCAAACCCTCCCACGCTGCCGCGCGTTTCCTCGAAGGCCAAGTTCTGTTCACCGGTTGATATCCGTCCGGCAACGGACGATGCCCTGCCTATCGCGGAAATAAACCTCCGGTATATGAGCAGCCCGCATATCATGGAAAATATAACAAACGCGGCGATGGATTCCAAGAAAACCGCCTTGACCTCATGAAAGACCCTTTTGCGCGCCTCCGACGCGCCGTTTAGCAGCCGCTCCGCCTTTTCAGTGATGAGGACGGTGTTCATGTCAACGGCATTGTGTATCAACATTATCTCGTCCCTCGAAACAGACGAATTGAGCCTTGCCGCTTCCCCTTTAATGATGCGCCAGTCATCCGCAATCGAGATTACGTTTTCGGAGAGAAGACCGTCGTCCCTGAGAAGTTTTACAAACCTCGGACTTGAGACTATCTCGTTTATGTTAATGTCGAGCTTGTCAACGTCCTCTTTTATCATATTCACCGTGCCGGGCTCGAACCTGCCGGCCACTACGAACATGTCAAGCATGTATTCGAGTTTTGTAATCGAAACCCGCATCACGCCAAGCCTGATATTAAGTTCGTCATAAAGCTCTATTTCTTTGGATTTATATAAAAATACCTGATATATCGCCATTGCCGCCGCAAAGATGACGGAGAACGTTATCAGGAGGTTGCGTATATTCGAAAGGGTCGAGGGGTTTACCGTCTTCGAGATAATTTCCCTCTTCGTTTGAGAAGTTTTCATTCTATGACCTATGTTACGAGGGGATTACTGACAAGCAGCTCAGGGCTTAGATGAGCAATTCCTAATCCCCCTCCCCCCTCGCGGGGGAGATGGATAACGGATGTAAAGACATGCCAAGGCATGTCTTTACGGGTGGGGGCGGATGGGGGCGGGTGGGGCAACCCTGAAAACCTCAGACCTGAAGGTCTGAGCTACGCCTGAGCTGCGGTCTGAGCTGCAAAAAGCGGGAGGGACGCACCCTCTTCGTCAGCCCAAAAGTCTCTGGACATTTCTTTGAAACTCCTTGAGCATAATGGGTTTGGGAAGGCAGTAATCGGCGCCGCAGGCGATTATCTTGTCCATATCCTCCTTTCCGTAAGCGGTAACGGCGAGGATCTTTATATCCTTCGTTGCCGCTTCACCCTTGATGCGCCTGCAGACCTCGAAGCCGTCGAACCGAGGCATCCGGATATCCAAGACCAAAAGCTCAGGTTTAAAATCCCCGACTTTTATAAGCGCCTCATACCCGTCCGCTGCGGTCTCAATCATGAATTTGGCGTCCATTGTCTCCAATGCGCCTTTTATATATGCGCGAACGTCTTTCTCGTCGTCTATGATAAGAACCCTTTTGCGCACGGGAAATAACGCCTCTTTGACGTCCAACTTGTATTTACCGAGGAATTCGGTGAAGTCCGACGCCTTTATCCTGAAATGCCCGCCCGGGGTCCTGAACGCGGAGAGTTTTTCGGCGGCGATCCACTTTTTCACCGCGTTTATCGTAACGCTGCACATTCTGGCTATCTCGCCGGTTGTATATGGTCTTTTGTTTTCAGACATTTGAGATGCAATGGTTGAATATAGACTCATAGCGGATAATCACCCTGCTTCTAAGTCGTAGAGGGGTATCCCCTCGTAGAGGGTTAAAATGCGGAGGCCAATCGCTTATGGTGCCGATTTTTACATTTTTAATCATATCCTTAATATATTTTTACGTCAAGCGGTTTTTGCGCTCACGGCAACGAGGGGGACTATTACAAGGGAATGCGGTCAGGAACAAGTTCTACGCTACGGCGGAGGAGCTGCAGAACGACCTCGACAACCGGCTTACTTACTACAACAACGAGAGGCCGCATGGGGGATACCGCAACATGGGCAGGAGGCCAATCGAGACCGTAGGGGAAGGAAAGAATCTAATACCCAAAGAAGCGGCCTAAACATCAAGACCGGAGAGGCACTGACTGTCCGGCGAGAGGTTGGCTTTTACAGATTGTGTTTTTGATTTTAATAGGCGCTGTCCCTATTTTCCCGCCTACTCGGATTTTTTAATAAGAATTTTGAAACAATCGAATATATGACAATAGATAATGAACCAAATATCAACCAGCCTATAAAACTAAGATGAGATATAGAAACTCCAATCGTCGCTATCATGGGAATGCTACTGCTAAAAAGACTAAGCGCCACCTTCGCCTTGAACGCCCCGTCGTGGTTCTTCTTCATCCTGCCTCCCTTCTTAGGGTTACAGGCAGGCTGTCACACGCCAAATACCCTTGTCTGAATTTTGGGGAGTATTATATCTCCGTGTAACTCTTAACTGCAAGAAGCATCAAAGGATTATGCCTTCAGGGTCGTAGCCCGCGATTATGCGATTTCGTATCTCATCAACTGTTATAAGCATAACGAGAGTTTATTAAAAAGCCCCATTATAGTCAAGGGGGTTTGCGCCTTCGTAATTCCGGTTGACACGAAATTCCTCTGATAGGATAATGAAGGGGATTTTTTCTATTCTCTCGCGGGGGCCAAATTGCCATGATACGGATGTTCCACGTCAGCAAAAACTACGAAGGCGGTTCATTTGCCCTCTCGGACGTGACGCTCAAGATAGCCAAGGGCGAGTTCGTCTTTATAACTGGGTCGAGCGGCGCGGGCAAGACCACGCTCTTGAAGATAATGTTCGGGTCCGAGGCTCCGTCAGAGGGGCAGATAATCATAGACGGGCGGAATTATTTCAAGATACCGAGGGCCGAGATACCGTATCTGAGAAGGCGTATCGGCTTTGTCTTTCAGGACTTCAAACTCCTGCCGCAGGGCACGGTATTCGAAAACGTAGCGCTCAGCCTCAAGGTCATGGGCGTTGGTTCAATCGAGGTTAAAAGGCGCGTCCAGAAGGTCTTGTCTTATGTAAAGCTCTCTCATAGGGCGAACTTCAGGGCGGCCGTCCTCTCCGGCGGCGAGGCTCAGAGGGTCGCCATTGCGCGCGCCCTCGTCAAAGACCCGGCCATAATACTCGCGGACGAGCCGACCGGCAACCTCGACCCGCACCTTGCGGTCGAGACCATAGAACTTTTTAAAGAGGTCAACGGGCGCGGCACGACCGTCGTCGTGGCCACTCACGACAGCACGCTCATCGCACGGTATGCAAAGCGCGCCATCGGCCTCGAATCCGGGAGGGTCGTCGCATGAAAAAAAGGGGGTTTACGTCGGGCGTTGTCTACCTCGCCGCGGACGCGCTGCGCTCGATGCGCGCCAACGCGGCCTCCTGCGCGCTTACCGCCGTAACGCTCGGCTTTTCGCTTGCGATATTTTTCCTCTTTCTTTTTATCTTCATCAATCTCGAATCCGCCGTCAATAAGTGGGGGGACAAGACCCACATAGTCGTATACATAAAAGACACGGCGTTAAAAGATGGAGTCGAGAGGCTCAGAGACAGCGCGCGCTTCATACCCGGCGTAAAGACCGTCGAGTATGTGTCAAAGGAAAAGGCGCTTGAGGAATTGAAGGCTGAGCTTAAGGGGCATGAGGAGATAATCGCGGGCGTTGACGTAAATCCGCTTCCCGCGTCGTTTGATATAAGGGTCTCACCGGCCTATACGGACGCCCAAGGCGTGGCTTCGGTGGTTGGAACCCTGAAGGCCATGAGTTGGGCCTCGGACGTGCAGTACAGCAGGGAGTGGGTCGAAAAATTCTCGGCGTTTTTGAGGTTCATCGAACTCGCCGCCACGGCCGTCGGGGTCTTTATAGCCGCGGCTACGGTTTTCATCATATCCAACACCATCAGGCTTACGGTTTGGGCGCGCAGAGACGAGATAGAGGTGATGAGGCTCGTCGGCGCCACGGACGCGTATATAAAGATACCCTTTTTCATCGAGGGCGTCATACAGGGGTTCATCGGCGGGGTCTTTGCCTTGGGGGTTTTGACGGCAGGCAGATACATACTTCTTGGCAGGATGCCGGGGTATCTCGACTTCGCGCTGAGCCTGCCGCTCGACTTCCCGGAGCTTCTCGCCGCGCTTGCGGCGTCGGGCATGTTAATGGGCGCAACGGCAAGCATCATATCAACCACGCGATTTCTGGGGAATTGACCATGAAACGCTGGGCGGTATCGGCATTGGTTTTTTTTCTCCTCGCGCATTGCCCGGTTTTTGCGGGTGAAAAGGGCGCACGCGGCGCGCGGCAAGAGAAAATAAAAAAGGAAAAAAAACTCGAAGACGTAAAAAAGCAGATTAGGGTCGAGAAGAAGGGCATAAAGGAAATTGCGAAGAGGGAAAAAGACATACTCGTGGAACTTGACGAGATAAACAAAACCCTCTCCTCCAAGGGCGCGGAGATAAAAAAGGTCGAGTCGTCGCGGGCGGCGCTCGACATGGAAATCGCCTCCTCCGGCGCAGGCATCGGCAGGCTCGAGGCCGAAAAGACAAAGCTCAAGGAGCGGCTCACTCGGAGGCTCAGGGCTATGTACAAGATGAAAAGGGGCGAGGCCGTCAGGGCGCTTTTTTCTTCCTCAACGCCAGCGGACCTCGGCAGGCGGCACAGATACCTAACGCTTATAATGGACAGCGACATATCCCTCATCGCGCGGTATGAGGACAACTTGAAAAATCTCGAGGCCGAGCGGGGGCGGATGACCAAACTTACGAATGAACTCGACTCGGTGAGAAAGGATCTCATCGCAAAAAAGGGCGAGACTGAAACGCTTCGCAGGGAAAAATCCGCGCTCCTCAAAAACACCAAATACGAAAAGGCCTATAAGGTCAGGCTCGTCGGTGAGCTTGAGAAGGCCGCCGTTGAATTGTCCGAGCTTTTGTCCAAACTGCGCGCACAGCCTTCGGTGGAGGCCGCGCCCGACCCGTCCGGAGGCTTCGCCTCCATGAAGGGCAGGCTCCCCATGCCGCTTTCGGGCAAGGTGGCCTCGACCTACGGCAGGGTTAAACACCCTAAGTTTCACACGGTTACATTCAACAACGGCATAATAATAGAGGCGCCCGTGGGCACGCCCGTCATGAATATATTCGAGGGCAGGGTGGCTTACGCGGGTTGGCTCAGGGGCTACGGTCAGGTCATGATAATCGACCACGGCGCTGGTTTTTACACGCTGTTGGCGCACCTCTCTAAGATGCTCAAGGAGAAAAACGCCGCCGTATCCGCAGGAGTTGTGGTTGCGCTTGCCGGGGACACTGGCCCGACCGCCTTGGCCGGGCTTTATTTCGAGATAAGACAGAAGGGGGTGCCCAGGGACCCCCTTGCTTGGTTCGTTGAAGGGGGTTGAACCCCCGCAGGCCGCAGGGGGTTATTCCCCCGAAAGGTATTTTTGTTTACCCCGTCGCAGCAAAGTCAAAACGTCCCCTTAAGCGCAAAGCGGAAATGTCCCCTTCGTTAAGTCGTCCGGTTTTGATTTCAAGTAAACCCATGAATACGACCTTGTTTTTTTGCCTTTGCGGTTGAGCGTTCTTATCGGCTCAC
>JACRCC010000015.1 GCA_016234405.1 Deltaproteobacteria bacterium
GCAAAAAACCATACAGGGGTCTTCTAAAATGGTCAAAAAAATATCCAAGGGCTTCACCTTCAACGCGCTCGACGATTTGTCCGTCAACACGATAAGGTTCCTCGCCTGCGACGCGGTTGAAAAGGCCGCCTCCGGACACCCCGGGATGCCGATGGGAGATGCCCCCATGTCTTATGCGCTCTGGACGCGGTTTCTGAGGTTCAATCCAAAAAATCCCAAGTGGCCGGGCCGCGACAGATTCGTTTTGTCGGCGGGACACGGCTCCATGCTCCTCTACTCGCTCCTGCACCTCACGGGCTATGATATGCCGCTTGAGGAGCTTAAAAACTTCAGGCAGTGGGGCAGCCACACGCCCGGACACCCGGAATACGATCTCTCCAAGGGCATAGAGACCACCACCGGCCCGCTCGGACAGGGATTCGCCAACGGCGTGGGCATGGCCATGGCGCAGAGGTTCCTCGCGGGCCGCTACAATAAACCCGGGTTCCCGCTCTTCGACTACCGCATATACGCGATAACGAGCGACGGGGACATGATGGAGGGCGTGTCTAACGAGGCCGCCTCATTAGCCGGACACCTCGGACTCGGCAACGTCGTCTATCTCTATTCCGACAACAAGATAACCATCGAGGGTTCAACGGAACTGGCATTCACCGAGGACGTGGGCAAGCGCTTCGAGGCCATGAACTGGCACGTGCAGAAGGTGAGCGGCAACGACCTATCGGGCATCGCGGGCGCGCTCCAATCCGCCATTGAGGAAGAAAAAAGGCCATCTCTAATCATGGCCCGCACCAACATCGGTTTCGGCTCTCCGGCCAAACAAGACACATCAGAGGCGCACGGCTCTCCGCTCGGAAAGGACGATTTAAAGGCGGCCAAGGAGCGGCTCAAATGGCCGCTTGAACCTGATTTTCATGTCCCGCGCGAGGTCCTCGAAAACTTCCATGAAGCGGGGGCAAGGGGAGAAAAACACCAAAAGGAATGGGACGGACTTTTCAAGAAATACGAAAAGGAATATCCTGAGCTTGCCGCAGAACTCAAGGGCATCTTTGAAGGCAAAAAAGACGCTTCATGGATCTCCGATATGCCGACCTTCACCCCTAAAGACGCGCCCATAGCCACGCGGAGCGTATCCGGCAAGGTCTTGAACTCAATCGCAAAAAAGACCCCGCTCCTCATCGGAGGCTCCGCTGACCTTGCCCCGTCGAACAACACGTTCATAAAGGGCTTTGATAATTTTCAAGCCTCAACGCCGGGCAGAAATATCCACTTCGGCGTGCGCGAACACGCCATGGGCGCGATAATGAACGGCATCGCCCTCTCCGGCATGATTGTCCCTTACGGCGGGACGTTCCTGATATTCTCCGATTACATGAGACCCCCGATAAGACTGGCCGCGCTCATGGGACTGGCCGTCATATACGTGTTCACGCACGACTCCATCGGACTCGGCGAAGACGGCCCCACGCACCAACCCATCGAGCAGCTCTCGAACCTGCGCGCAGTGCCGAACCTCATTGTCATCCGGCCGGCGGACGCCATAGAAACCGTAGCGGCGTGGAGGCACGCGCTCCAAAACCACAAAGGGCCGGTTGCCTTAGTTCTCACGAGGCAAAACCTGCCTATACTCGACAGGGATAAATACCGCGCCAAGGGAGATCTCGATTGCGGCGGCTATGTGATGGCTGACCCCTCTGACGGCAAACCCGAGTGCATCATCATCGCAACCGGGTCCGAGGTGCACCTCGCGGTCGCGGCCTTCGAGGAGCTTGCAAGGCGCGGCGTTAAGGCAAGGGTCGTGAGCATGCCAAGCTGCGAGATATTCGACGGCCAGGACGAATCATACAGGTTAAGCGTCCTGCCCCCGAATGTAAAGACCCGCGTCACCGTTGAAGCCGGGGTATCGCACGGATGGCATAAATACGCCGGGGACGAGGGGCGCGTCATATCCATCGAGCGCTTCGGCGCATCCGCCCCGTATAAAACGCTCTTTGAGAAGTTCGGCATCACCACCGATACAATAGTCTCCAAAACCCTATCCCTCCTCGATAAGGGGAAAAAATAACTCAAATCTCAAAACTGCAATGCAAAGCGCAAAAACTGATTTAAAAACAAAAAACGCGGAGTATTCGTTAAACGGTTTTGAGCCTCAAGTCACAAGGGCGCTCGACTTTTTCGACGAGACGCGCTTCTCCGAGAGACTCCTTGCAAAAGACGCTTCGCTCTGGAGCCGGTCTCCCGCCGCGCAAAGGCTCATCAAAAACGCGCTCGGCTGGCTCGACATGCCCGAATGGATGGCGGAAAGGCTTGACGAGATAACTGCCTTTGCGGAAGGAATAAAATCAGCGGGCTTCAAACACGCGGTTGTTCTCGGCATGGGCGGGAGCAGCCTCGCGCCGCTCGTCATGGCCGCCACATTCGGCGTTAAAAAGGGATACCCCGAACTCATAGTCCTCGACTCGACCGACCCCGACGCCTTGCGCTCGGTCGCAAAAAAGATAAACCCCTCAAAGACGCTTTTCATAGTATCTTCCAAATCAGGGACGACCATCGAGCCGCTTTCTTTTTTTGAATATTTCTACGCGAAGATAAAAGACATAAAAGGAGAAAGAGCGGGAGAAAACTTCATCGCCATAACCGACTCCAACACCCCGCTTGAGGGTTTTTACAGGAAGTATTCGATGAGGCGGCTTTTCACGAACCCCTCGGACATTGGGGGCAGATACTCGGCGCTTTCTTACTTCGGACTCGTGCCTGCGGCCGTATGCGGCATCAATATATCCAAACTACTTTGGCACGCAAACATGTCCGCTATTGCCATGCAGCATAATGTCCGAGCCGTTGAAAACCGCGGGCTAATGCTCGGGGCAACGCTCGGCGCGCTTGCAAAATCCGGCCGCGACAAGGCGACTTTTTTTCTCTCAAAAGAGATTTCGGCCTTTGGCCTCTGGATAGAGCAGCTTATAGCCGAGAGCACCGGTAAAGACGGCTTGGGGATAGTGCCCGTGGCCGGAGAGCCTATCGGACAACCAAGCTCTTACGGTCCCGACAGGGTATTCATCCACATCGGGCTTAAAGGGCGGGATAATATCGAGACTCGTCTTAAAAGGCTCGAAGAGGCCGGGCATCCGGTCCTGCGTTTCGAGCTAAAGGACATCTACGAACTCGGAGGGGAGTTTTTCAGATGGGAGACGGCTATAGCCGCGGCAAGTTGCGCGCTGGCCATAAACCCGTTTGACCAGCCCGACGTTGAGAGCGCAAAAAAACTCACCGCAGCGCGGCTTGCCAAGGTGAGCGCGGCCAAAACCCCCCTCACCTTGCCCGGCGTATGCGTAAAGGGAAAAAAGACGGCGGTGTGCTTCGGCAAAAAGACAATGTCCTTGTTAAAGAAAAACGGGCTGAAAAAACCAACTCCAAAGTCCGCGCTCGCCGGGTTTTTCAACCTCGTAAATAACGGTGACTACATAGGGGTGCTTTCGTATCTTAATCCATTCGACGCGGAGGTCGTCAGGGAGCTGATGAAACTGCGAAAAAAATCCCGCAGCGTAAAAAAATCGGCCGTGCAAATGGGTTACGGGCCTCGATACCTCCACTCCACGGGTCAGCTTCACAAGGGCGGCGCCGACAACGGGGTTTTTCTGATGCTCGTTCACGGCGCAAAAAAAGAAACTCCGATACCGGGCCGCAAGTTCGGCTTCTCGACGTTGGAGGTCTCGCAGGCCTGCGGCGACATGGAGGCCCTTGACGCAAAGGGGCGCAGGGTCGCGCTCGTTTTCCTCAAGGACGCGGCGGCTAAAACCATAAAAGGCGCGGCGACGCTCATCGGCAACGCAATTGGGCGGACGCGCTGAATTTAATTTACAAAGGAGCGCAGTTTATGCACATCGGAATAATCGGACTCGGCCGCATGGGCCTCAACATGGCGCGAAGGCTTCACTTGTCCGGGCACACGGTTATCGTCTACAACAAGACCCCGGAAAAGATAAAGACCGCACAAGGGGAGGGTATCAAGGGCGCGTATTCCATTAAGGAACTCTGCGGAGCGCTGCCGAAACCAAAGACCGTATGGCTGATGATACCAGCCGGCAGACCCGTTGACGACATGCTCGGTTCCGTAAAGGGGTATCTCTCGGAGGGAGATACCGTCGTTGACGGCGGAAACAGTTTTTATAAGGACGCCGTGCGGCGGCACAAGGAACTGAAGGAACTAAAGATTGATTTTCTCGACGCCGGCGTAAGCGGCGGGATATGGGGGCTTAAAAACGGCTATTGCATCATGGCCGGCGGGCAGCGCGAGGCCTTCGACCGTCTGACCCCTATATTAAAATCCCTTGCGGCTGAAAACGCATATCTTTTCTGCGGGGCGCCGGGCGCCGGGCACTTCGTCAAGATGGCGCACAACGCCATCGAGTACGGCATGATGGAGGCCTATGCCGAGGGCTTTGAACTCTTGAAGACCTCCGAATACGGAGGCGTTGACATGGCCGAGGTGTCAGCGCTCTGGATGCGCGGCAGCGTCGTTCGCTCATGGCTCTTGGAACTCCTTGAGGGCGCGCTCAGGAAAGACAAGGGGCTTTCCTCCATCTCCGGTTACGTCGAGGACTCCGGAGAGGGCAGGTGGAGCGTCATGGACGCGGTGGAGCGCGGCGTGAACATGCCTGTCATAACCGCGTCTTTATTCAGACGCTTCCGCTCGCGCCAAGACGAATCGTTCGGAGAAAAGATACTCGCCGCCATGCGCGCGGAATTCGGAGGCCACGCCGTCAAGGCCGAAAAAAAAGCCGGAAAAAAAGAATGAGCGCCCCCAAAGACACGGCCGCACCGGCAATTGCCCCGGCTAAAACCGGGAACGTCGCAGGGGCAACGGGCGAGCCTTGCGAGGAATTCGGGGCAGGGCCGTGCTCTATGGTCATATTCGGCGCCTCCGGAGACCTCGCCCGCAGAAAACTCATGCCTTCGCTTTACAGACTTTTCAGACATAAACTCCTCCCTGACGGTTTTTTCGTAATCGGCTCATCGCGCACCAAATACTCGGACGACACGTTCAGAAAGGAAATTTATTCCGCGCTACGCTCCGAGGCGGGGTTCGACGAGTTGGAGTGGATTGAGTTTGCAAAAAAGATATTCTACTCTCCAGTCGTCTATGGAGACCCTGCGTCTTATTCGGGTCTTAAAAAACTCCTCATTGAAAAAGACCGCGCGTTCTCAGCCAACGGCAGCTGCATATTCTACCTTGCCACCCCGCCTTCCGCATACCCGGAGATAGTCTCCTCCATGGGCGCGTACGGACTTAACGACGCGCTCAAGGGCTGGCGCCGCCTCGTGGTCGAAAAACCTTACGGCCGGGACTTGGAAAGCGCCCGGGATTTAAGCTCCATCATCTACAAAAACTTCTCCGAGGAATCGGTCTATCGTATAGACCACTACCTCGGCAAAGACACGGTCCAGAACATCATGATGCTCAGGTTCGCAAACTCCATATTCGAGCCTATCTGGAACAGGCGTTACGTTGACCACATCCAGATTACCGTTGCCGAGACCATAGGCGTAGAAAAGCGCGCAGGATACTATGAGCAATCCGGCATTGTGCGCGACATGTTCCAGAACCACATGCTTCAAGTCCTCTCCATCGTCGCAATGGAGCCGCCCTCGATATTCGAATCAGACCTCGTAAGCGACGAGCGCGTCAAGGTCATGCGGGCGCTCCGTCCCCTTTCCGGCGCGGACATCAAAGACTCGCTCGTGGCCGGGCAATACGCCGGAGGAGAATCGAACGGCGGCGTCGTAAAGGCGTATATCGAAGAAGACGGGGTCGCGCCTGATTCGCGCACCGCGACGTTTGCGGCCTTAAAGGTCTACATTGACAACTGGAGGTGGCAGGGCGTGCCCATATACATGAGGTCGGGTAAAAGGATGAAGTCGAAATTCTCTCAGGTGAAGATCCAGTTCAGAGGCATCCCGCACAGGATGTTCAGGGAGACGATAAAGACCGAGATAGGCCCAAACGCCCTCATACTGCGCATCCAGCCGGACGAGAGAGTGCAGCTGAAATTTCACACCAAGAGCCCTGGTTCACGGATGTGCCTGCGCGACGTTGTCATGGACTTTCCGTATCTTGAAGGATACAAAGGTCTTGCGCTCGACGCTTATGAAAGGGTGCTCCTCGACTGCATGAGCGGGGATAAGATGCTCTTCGTGAGGAGCGACGGGTTGGAACTTTCATGGGCGTTCCTCGCGCCTGCAATAGAGGCGTTGGAGGCAAAGAACGATGCCGCGCCCGACGTGCATCTCTACAGGGCTGGGACGTGGGGGCCTGCCGAGGCGGACGGATTCATAAACAGGGACGGCAGACGTTGGGGCAATTACACGGGCGCTTGAGAGACACCGAATGAAAAAAACCATCAAGAAAAAAACCGGCGTAAAAAGGCTTATCCTCGCAGGAGACATCGGAGGCACAAAGTCGCTTTTAGGACTCTTCGAGGTCAAGGACAACGGCATCAAACCGATAAAAAAGATGCGTTTCCGCAATAAAGACTTCGGGGGCATCGAGCCGCTCTTGGCGATGTTTTTGAAAAAGTCCGGCTGCAAAGGCGTCAAGAAGGCTGTCCTTGCGGTCGCCTGTCCGGTCGAGGACAATAAGGGCAGCCTCACAAACGCGGGATGGGATATTGACGCCAGTCTCATAAAAAAAATGCTTGGCATAAAAGAGGCGCTGCTTATAAATGACCTCGTTGCCGTCGGACATTCGATAGCGCGCCTCGGCAAAAAAGACATCGTCGTTTTGCAAGAAGGGGTTAAAAAGGCGGGCAATGCCGCCGTGATAGCCGCAGGCACGGGACTAGGCGAAGCGATACTTTTTTGGGACGGCAAGAAACACATACCCTTTGCCACCGAGGGCGGACATGCGGATTTTGCGCCGCGCAGCCCGCTTGAGTCGAGGCTCCTCACGCATCTCACGAACATCTACGGCCACGTCAGTTTCGAACGGGTGGTCTCAGGTCAAGGGATGTGCAACATCTACGATTTTCTTAAATCCGACCGCGGCGCGCCTGAGCCGGAATACCTGCGGGGAAAATTCTCAAGCAAAGACCCCGCGGCCGTCATCGCGGACGAGGCCTTGAGCGGCGTGGATCCGGACTGCGCCGACGCCATGAATATCTTCCTCTCGGCCTACGGCCAAGAGGCCGGAAACCTCGCGCTCAAGGCATGGGCCGTCGGAGGCGTTTACGTGGGGGGCGGCATCGCGCCAAAAATCCTATCCGCGCTCAAGGGGGGGTTATCCCCGGTCGGCGGAGTCTTCTCCCGCGCGTTTGTGAAAAAGGGAAGGTTTGAAAAGACCCTCTCCAACGTGCCGATATACGCGATAGTAAACGAAGATGCCGCGCTCATGGGCGCGGCGGCCTTTGCGGCGGGGCTGTAGCCACCTCCCCCCTTATGCCAAAAAACTCGAAGATACTCCTGTTTAAAACCAGCGCGGAACTTGCGCGGGCGGCGGCAGGGATATTCCGGGATTCATGCAAGTCCGCCGTTGCCCTAAGAGGCCTTTTTACCGTCGCGCTCTCCGGCGGCAAGACGCCTGCCGCGCTCTATTCAACCCTCGCTTCTCCTCCCTTTAAAGACGCCGTCCCGTGGAAAAACGCGCATCTCTTTTGGGGCGACGAGCGCCGTTGCTCGCCTGACGACAAAGACAGCAACTATCGCGCCGCTTTCGTGAATCTTATCTCGAAGATCGCCATCCCCATGGATAACGTCCACAGGATTCAAGGCGAACTTGACCCCGTTACGGCGGCGTCAATATACGAAGAAGAATTAAAGGCCTTTTTCGGAAGCGCGGCTTGTCCGGTCTTTGACCTTGTGCTGCTTGGGCTTGGCGCGGACGGGCATACGCTCTCCGTATTTCCTTCGTTGGCCGCTCATGGAAAACAAGAGAGGCTCGTGACGGCAAATAAAGACCCGGCCGGCCTCTGGCGCGTCAGCATGACTTTGAAAATGGTGAATAACGCCTCAAAGGCGGTATTCCTCGTCTCCGGCGCAAAGAAGGCCCGGATACTTAAAGACGTTCTCGACGGTAAAGGAGGATTTCCGGCAACGCACGTTGACCTTGCAAACGGAGAACTCATCTGGATGGCGGATAAGGAAGCGGCGGGTCTTCTTTGAAAAAGCGGAGGCGAAGGGGCTGTTTCGTAGCTGCGGACATTTTGTCCGCTAAGGCAGACCTAAAGGTCTGCCGCTACTTGGCCCCCTTAACGTTAGTATGACATCTGATACACTCGTTTAACGGGAACGCCTTGGGACTATTGTGGCAGTTTGCCGAGCCGCAGAACTTCTCCTCCATATTCTTTTTCATGGAGATGTCATTGGCGCCCAACTTGTCCACGAAGATGCCCGGATGACAGATTATGTTGTTTAATAAATCACACCGTAGAGCAAAGCGGCGCTGGACGCCGGACACAACGCCATGATTAACGCAGCCGCTAAAAAAACAGCCTTACGCCCTTGCGTATCATAGCCGGTTATTTTTTGACGGCCACAGGTTTCTTTGGAGAGGTGTGGCAACGCTTGCAGTCCGCGAGCGGAAACGCTATCTTGCCGTGACACCTGCCGCACCACTGTCCCTGTGAAATCCCGGCCATAGTCATGCCGTTCTGTCCGGCCGCGGGCATGAAAATCGGCCCGCCCACGGTGCCGTGGCATATCTCGCATTTCAGCCAGAAGGTGTGCATCTTATGCGGGTAGACGACGTTATCCACGAAGTCGCTCTTGGTCTCTATAAGCACGTCCAGATCCATAGGGTCTGAATCTTCTTCCTTGGGGTCTATCGAGTGCTTGGGTTTGATGACGCCGTCCGTGACGGCCTTTGCCCAATTAATAAGCCCGTACTTATCCTTGGGGAGGGTCGAGGCCGTAAGCGCCTGAGGGTGCCAACCCTGCCCGGCCTTCCATACGGTGCTGGCCGGCTTCGTCGGGTCCCCTACGCCGGCCGGTTTGCCCGATGTGTCGAGATATATGACGTTACTCGGGTCCGACGGGTCTAATTTAGCCCCTCCCTCCTGCCTGCCCTCGCCCGCCCTCGTCTTGGGCGCGGCGGCTGGGGCTGAAAATGCCTTGTCCACAACGGCAATCCCGAGGACGCCTGAAAGAGAACACAGGAGGGCAGCCTTCAAGAGTGTCTTTGTTGAAGATGCTTTCATTGGAATAATTCCTCCTAACTAAATATGTAGCTCAGGGCTTTAGCCCTGACTCAGGCCTGAAGGCCTGAGCTGCTATGACGAAAGTTATTTTCCGGCCGGCGATATCTCGCCCTTGTAAGAATGGCATCTTACGCAGTCGAGCGGCTCCCACGCGATGAGTCCGTTATGGCATTTGCCGCAAAATTCTCCGCTCATTATCTTGCCCATGTCTATGTCGTTAGCGCCCTTCTTGAGGATGAAGATATCCTCGTGGCAAACCTTGCATTTGAATCTTATCCTGTGAAACCAGTGCGGAAACAAGACCGGGTTTACTCCGGCCTTTTCCATGCTCTCCTGCTTGTTTATAAGGACTATATCCCCGTATTCCGCATGGCCTGAGTTTGAAACCATCAAACCGGCCGCGATACAGATACAAGTCAGGAGGAGAACCAAGAAACGCGTTCCCTTCATTGAAAACCTCCTTCCAAGGAATTGGAGGGTTATCCCCTCTTCAGGATTACCCCCTCCTCGATGAACTCCCCGGTCCCTGATTTTGGTTACGATAGTGCCGATTATAGCCCATGTTATATAGCCGCTGTCAAGGGAAAAATAAAGGGCGAAAAATTGAAAATACTTGAAGGATGTGGTATAACTCAAAAAATTCACCATTCTTTACACAGTCATATTGGGAGGCGGAAATTGCGGGAAGGACTTGGAAATTGGAAAAGGGATTTCTATTGCGCGCAGACAAAAGAGGCGCATATAGGCTCTACGGTAACCCTCATGGGTTGGGCTCAAAAAAGGCGCGACCACGGCGGCCTCATCTTCATTGACTTGAGGGACAGGACAGGCCTCGTCCAGCTCGTCTTTAACCCTGAGAAGGTAATCGCGGCGCACGCAAAGGCGCACGACATAAGGAGCGAGTTCGTGCTTGCAATAAAGGGCGTTGTTCAGAAAAGGCCCTCGGGCACGGAAAACCCGGCCTTGAAGACCGGCACGATAGAGGTCTCTGTAAACGAGCTGCGCGTCCTGAACGACTCCGCGCCGCTGCCTTTCATGATAGAGGACGAGACCGACGTGGCGGAGATGACGCGGCTCAAATACAGGTATTTGGATTTGCGACGCCCTGTGCTTCAAGAGAAACTCGTGCTGCGCCACAGGGCGGCGATGGCAGCGCGGAATTTCCTATCCGAAAACGGTTTTATCGAGATAGAAACCCCGGTGCTCACGAAGAGCACGCCAGAGGGCGCGCGGGATTTTCTCGTGCCGAGCAGGTTGAACGCCGGAGAGTTCTTTGCCCTGCCCCAGTCCCCGCAGCTCTTCAAGCAGATACTCATGATAGCGGGCTTTGACAAATATTTTCAGATAGTGAAATGCTTCCGCGACGAAGACCTTCGCGCAGACCGCCAGCCGGAATTCACCCAGATAGACGCCGAGATGAGCTTCGTTGAAAGGGACGACGTAATCGCCGTGATGGAAGGGTTGGTTTCCGTGATTTTTAAGGAGGGAGGGGTTGATGTTTCGCCCCCCTTCCCGCGCCTCACTTATGCCGAGGCGGTCGGCAGGTTCGGCCTCGACAGCCCGGATACTCGATTCGGCATGGAACTCGTTGACCTGACCGATAGCCTCAAAGGTTCGGGCTTCAAGGTCTTTTCCCAAGCAACAAAGGCCGGGGTCGTAAAGGCCCTGTGCGTAAAGGGCGGCGCAGAGTTTTCAAGAAAAGACCTCGACGACCTTACCGAAACGGCGGTCTCATTCGGCGCAAAGGGTCTTGCATGGGTAAAACTCACGCCCGACGGGTGGCAGTCGCCCATAGCGAAATTCCTCTCTGACAATGAAAAAACCTCTATTTCAACGGCGCTCAGCGGCGCGCCCGGCGATTTGCTCCTCTTTGCAGCCGATAAACCCGTTGTCGCAAATACCGTGCTCGGAAGGCTCAGGCTCAACATCGGGAATAGACTCGGCCTCATCCCAAAGGACAAACTGAACTTCGTCTGGGTGACGGAATTCCCGATGCTCGATTACGACGCCGCCGAAAAGCGCTTCGTGGCCGTGCACCACCCGTTCACCGCGCCCATGGACGCGGATTTGGATAAACTCGACACAGACCCGTTGAAGGTCAGGGCCCAGGCCTACGACCTTGTTTTGAACGGTGTAGAGATAGGCGGAGGCTCGATACGGATACACAGGAGCGATATTCAATCGAAGATATTTTCAATGCTCGGCATAACCGAAGAAGACGCCGCGGCCCGCTTCGGGTTTTTGCTCGAGGCCTTGAAATTCGGCGCGCCGCCGCACGGCGGGATCGCCTTGGGCCTCGACAGGATACTCGCCATAATGACCGGGTCCGAATCCATCCGCGACGTAATAGCGTTTCCCAAGACCCAGAAGGCCGCGGACGCGATGTGCGACGCGCCGTCCGTGGTTGACGCCAAACAGCTCGA
>JACRCC010000085.1 GCA_016234405.1 Deltaproteobacteria bacterium
ACAAGAAAAACGCCCGGGTTCATCGTCGCGGTGAATTCAAATGACACATCAACCGCATCTCCCGCCCTTACGGACGGCGCAGGGATATCGTGAAAGAACGTGTTGTCGCCGCATATCTCTATCCCGGTAACTGTTTTGAACAATACCCCGAAAATCGGTTTCTCCACGTCCGTGTGAAATTTGACGCGGTGGATTGCCCTGTACGGCCTGCCGGTTTCCAAAACAGCAACGGAAGCCCCTGAATCATCGAGGATATCGCAATAAATTACCTCTGCGCCGCCTTGTCCGTATCTCAGGCCTGCGTCATGGAAATCTTGCTCCCCATGCCGCGCGCCTGACCGTTTATCAGGCTTGTTGTCGGGATAAACGGTTACATGCTTCGAGTTCTCGTCTTCTGCGCCCGTCTGTGCCGCTATCATCGCCGAATACAAATTAACGACATCCCTCGGCTTTCCGTTTTGCACAACCTTCCCATTATCAAACAATACGGCCTTCGTGCAGATGTGTGTAACGGTAGACAGGTCATGCGTGACAAAAACAACGGTGCCGCCGTTCGACTGGAATCCTCTTATCTTTTCATAACACTTGGCCTGAAAGTAAGCGTCCCCCACTGCAAGCGCCTCGTCAACTATCAATATGTCAGGCTCCACGTTTACCGCGCATGCAAAGGCGAGCCTCACGTACATGCCGCTCGAATAGGTCTTGACCGGCTGCTCGATGAAATCCCCTATGTCGGCGAACTCGGCTATATTATGAAACCGCTCGTCCATCTCCTCCCTGCTTATGCCCATGAGCGCGCCGTTCATGTACACGTTGTCCCTGCCGGTGAACTCCGGGGAAAAACCCGCGCCAAGCTCTAAAAGCGCCGACACCCTGCCCCTTACGGCCACCGTGCCGCTCGTTGGCTGGAGTACTCCGCACAAAACCTGCAAGAGGGTTGATTTGCCGCTTCCGTTCCTCCCGATGATGCCGATGCTTTCCCCTTTTTTCACCTCGAAGGAAACGTCCTGCAAGGCCCAAAACTCCTTGTGGTATTTTTTCTTGAAAGGATGGACAAGCTCCTTTAGCCTCTCGGCAGGGGTGTTGTACATCCTGTAGCTTTTGCTCAGATTTTTTACAGTGATGACGATTTCATTGCTCATGGTTATACGCCCGCTAAATCGCCTCGGCAAACCCGGGCTTGAGCCTTCTGAAAAACACCCCGCCGACGCCGAAGGTTATGAATGATACAACCGCAAAATATATGAAATCCCCCGCAGGCTCGAACCTGCCTGCAAGGAGCGCGAGCCTGTAGCCCTCTACAAAGTGATAGGCCGGGTTTAATTTGAAGATGAAAAGGTATTTTGCCGGAAAAATCGAAGGGGGATAAAAGAGCGGCGTAAAAAACATCCAAACCATCATCACAAGCCCCAGGACCTGCCCAACGTCCCTTATAAACACGTTCAGGCTTGAGAGTATCCAGCCAAGCCCGAGGGCGAAGATGGCCGTTAGGAACATATAGATAAATATCACCGCGAGCATTGGCGAGAGAGCGCCGGTTAAAAACACAACGGCCGCGATAAGGAGACACAGCGCTATCAGATGACTGATGACGTTGCTGATAACCGTCGTCACCGGCAGTATCTCCGAGGGAAAGCCCGGTGATTTTTTGATCAGATTCCTGTTGGATAAAAGGACGCCTGAGGAGGCCGAAACCGCCTGAGACAGAAACTGCCACGGCACGATGCCGCAGAGGAGGAACAAAAGAAAACTGTCGGTGCGGTAAACGGGGTCTGGCGTTGATTTGAAAAAGACCCCGAAGATCACGCCGTAAACCACGACCTGCGCCAAAGGGTTGATGAGCGCCCAAAAAAAACCGAAAAAACTGCCCACGTATTGCGCCTTAAGATCCCTCATCGCAAGCATCTTCAAGGTGTAGCGGCTCCTGTAGAGCTTTTTTACGAAGTCAATTAGTATGAGAAAATTCTGCATGGATTTGGTCTTCTGATTTTTTTAGGTCCAAAGCGAGGCTAAGGCCTTGCGCTCCTTCCCCCGTATTGACGCTCGTAATACTTAACGTACTCCCCGGACATAACCCGCTCCCACCATTTGCGGTTCTTGACATACCAATCAACCGTTGCCCTTACACCGTCCTCGAACGCGACCGCCGGGGTCCAGCCGAGTTCCTTTTCTATCTTCGCGCAGTCAATCGCGTAGCGCCTGTCGTGGCCGGGACGGTCTTTTACGTAGGTGATGAGTTTTTTCCGGCTGCCGTCAAACGGATAAAGCTCACGCAGCGCCTTATCGGAATTAACCGCCGCGTCCACCGCGCCGCAGATTAGATTTACGATGTCAATGTTTTTACGCTCGGCCCTGCCGCCGACGTTGTAGACCTCGCCGATTTTGCCCCTATCCAGCGCCGTCTCAATGGCGGCGCAGTGGTCTTCCACGTGGAGCCAGTCGCGCACGTTGCCCCCGTCCCCGTAGACCGGAAGGGGTTTTCCCGTAAGCGCGTTTATGGTTATAAGCGGTATTAGCTTTTCCGGAAACTGATAAGGCCCGTAGTTGTTCGAGCAGTTCGTGGTAATAACCGGAAGCCCGTAGGTGTGATGATACGCCCTCACAAGGTGGTCTGATGCGGCCTTTGAGGCCGAGTAAGGTGAATTGGGACTGTAAGGGGTCTCCTCCGTGAAATACCCGGTCTCTCCGAGCGACCCGTAGACCTCGTCCGTGGAGACGTGGAGGAAAATCCTTTTGTCATTCGACGCCCCGCCTCCGAGCCAGTTTTTCCTTGCGGCCTCAAGGAGCGTAAACGTCCCCATGACGTTAGTTTCCACAAATGCCCTCGGCCCTAATATCGAGCGGTCAACGTGGGATTCCGCGGCGAAATTCACGACCGTGTCAATATTATCTTCCCGCATGACGGAGTCAACCGTCTCAAATGCGTTTATATCCCCTTTTATGAAACTGAAATTAGCGTCCCGCTTAATCGGCGCGAGGTTTTCGAGGTTGCCCGCATAAGTGAGTTTGTCGAGGACCACGATGCGCGCATCCGGGTTTTTCGCCCTCATGTATAGCGTGAAGTTCGAGCCGATGAAACCGGCCCCGCCCGTGATAAGCGCCCTGCGCGCCCTATCCACGAAGTCCTCCGAAAATCTCATCCAGCATAATGTTAAGAGACAACCCCCAGTGCGGAATAACGAGACCGTAGGACGATTTTATCTTCGATTTATCAAGCACCGAGTAAGAGGGCCTTTTCGCGGGCAAGGGATATTCCCCGGTAAGTATGGCCTCCACGTTTCTGCATTTGAGCTTTATCCCGTTTTTCCTCGCGGCCTCGACTATGGCGACCGCGAAATCATACCAGCTTGCCACCCCTTCGTTAGCATAGTGAAATATACCGTATGGGGAACTCGCCCCCATCATCCCCTTTATCATCTTCAATATCGCCTGCGCCAAATCCGCGCTCCAGGTCGGGCTCCCGACCTGATCGTAGACCACCCGCAAGGTGTCGCGCTCAAAGGCGAGTTTTAGCATCGTTTTTACGAAGTTCTGTCCGCGCGTGCTGTAGAGCCATGACGTGCGTATGATTATGTGCTTATCGTGCCTGTCCATTATCGCCTGCTCTCCGGCGAGTTTCGACGCGCCGTAGACGCTAAGGGGGTTCGGCTCGTCCGTCTCGTTATATGGTGATGCCTTTCTGCCGTCGAATACGAAGTCGGTCGAGATGTGTAAGAGTATCGCGTTGATGCCCTCTGCGGCAGCTGCGAGGTTCGCGGCCCCGTCTCTATTGACCGCATACGCCCTCTTCTCGTCGCTCTCGGCCTTGTCCACCTGCGTATACGCGGCGCAATTTATGATAATGTCGGGACGATACCCGGAGACCACCTCCGCGACCTTTGCGGCGTTGGTGATGTCAAGCTCCGGGAGGTCGTAGGACTTTACGTCGAGTCCGTCCGCCTTGAGCATGCCCGTCATGTCAAGACCGAGCTGGCCCTTAGAACCCGTTACGAGAACCTTTGTGCTGAGTATCTTCATATCTCCAACCTATAGGGTGAATTTGGGTCACCCTCGTATCGCACCTCGTCAACCGGGTCTTTTCTACCCGGCCCCATAAAGAGCCTGTTAGGGCAGTTGATGACGAGTCCGTCGCAAGCGCCGATATTTTTGTACGCATGCACTATGCCCTTGGGGACGATAACCGTTGAGGACGCGGACTCGCCTGCAATAAAGGCCATCTTGTTGCCCTTCGTGAATGATGCAGGGCGATTATCCCATAGATAGACCCTGAAATCCGACGGCCCAGCGAAACAAAAGTAATCCGCCTGATGGACGTGCTCGTGCGGGCCGCGCACAACGCCGGGTTTTGTCATGGAGACGTAGGTCATAACCGGAAGAAATTCATCCATGATCTCGTCTTTCCTGAAGACCTCCATGAGCCAGCCGCGCTCATCGGAATATTTTTTTATTTTTTTTATCTCCACGCCGGCGATGACGCCGTCTTTAAAGATTATCATAGCCCACTCAGACCTCCACCACGGAATCGTCCCCTATCATGAGCCGCAGGGCATCGTGCTTGTGGTGGCATTTGACGACCTTCGCGTTCCTGCCGATGAGGCTGTCTTCGAGCCTCTCCACGTGCGAGATTTCTGCTCCGGCGAGGATTACGCAGTGCTCGATAACAGACTTTTTTATCTGCGAGCCGTCGCCGATGCTCGTATACGGCCCGATGAAGCTGTCCTCGACGATCGCGCCGCTGCCCACCACCAACGGCCCGCGCAGCGTGCTGTTTTTCACGACCGCGCCTTCCTCGATTGTAACGCGCCCGGTCAACTGAGACTTTTCATCCACCTTTCCCGCAATCTTTCTCTTAAACCACTCATCCAACACAAGCGTATTGGCCGCAAGCATATCGTCTTTTTTGCCGGTATCCAGCCACCATGTGTCGAGGACAAAGCTGTGCACGGTCTTACCGGCGGATATCAAACCCTGAATGGCGTCGGTTATCTCAAGCTCTCCCCTTTTGGAAGGCTTGATGCCGGCGATGGATGAATGTATCTCAGGGGAAAAAACGTAAACCCCGACGAGCGCGAGGTTTGATTTAGGGTCTTTGGGTTTTTCTTCGAGCCTCGATATCCTTCCGTTGCCGTCAACCTCAGCCACGCCAAAGGCCGAGGGATTGTCAACGGGTTTCAAGAGTATAACGGCCTCGGATTTGGTCTTCTTGAACGTCTCGATGAACTTCTCGATGCCGCAGCCTATGAGGTTGTCGCCAAGATACATGACAAACGGCGAATCCCCCAAAAACCCCCTGCCCGCGGTCACGGCGTGCGCCAACCCCTTGGGTTCGGACTGCAATATGTAAACAAGTTTCAGCCCCCACTTGGCGCCGTCTCCCATGGTGGAGCGTATCTCGTCTCCGGTTTCAGGCGAGATGATGACCCCCGCCTCTTTTATGCCGGCCCTTGCGATGTTCTCGAATATGTAAGAGAGTATAGGACGGTTTGCTATAGGCACAAGCTGTTTTGCCCCGGTATACGTAAGGGGTCGCAGCCGCGTCCCCTTTCCGCCGCTCAACACTAACGCCTTCATCTCACTTGTCTTTGCCATTC
>JACRCC010000086.1 GCA_016234405.1 Deltaproteobacteria bacterium
CTTTGAACCCGTTCGCTTCGCTCAGTGATGACGGAAACGAAAGACTCGCAAAGACGTCTTGGGGTCTGCGCTGCTGATGCGGGAAGACCGGTCATCGAAGCCTCCGGGATGAAGGTTCAAGCTGAAACCCCGCGCTGCAAATCAAAACCAGATCATCGAGGAAAACGGCGAGGGAGGGGAATACGGCAGAAGATAGCAGAAGGCTCAACGGGTGTCAAGGGGAAGTTTTTATATGATTTTCCCTCATTCTTCTCCGGCGCGCATCAAGCGCCCTCAGACGTTGAACCTGAAGTGCATTACGTCCCCGTCTTTTACGACGTATTCTTTACCCTCGGAGCGCAAGACCCCTTTTTCACGGCAAGCGGCTTCAGTTCCGTATTTGATATAATCCTCGTACGAGATGACCTCGGCCCTTATGAACCCGCGTTCAAAGTCGCTGTGTATGACGCCTGCGGCCTGAGGCGCCTTTGCGCCCTTAACGACAGTCCAAGCCCTCACCTCTTTTTTCCCGGCCGTGAAATACGTTATGAGTCCAAGAAGCGCGTAAGCGGCATGTGCGAGTTTGTCAAGGCCGGATTCCTCAAGACCGAGACCCTTTAAAAATTCCCCCCTTTCGAGTTCGTTCAATTCCGCTATCTCGGATTCTATCTTGCCGCATATCGCAACGAATCCCGCGCCTTCTTTCGCTGCCGCGTCTTTGACGAGCTTGACCGCCGGAGACGCCCCTGAGATGTCCCCCTCGCTCACGTTTGCAACGTATACGACGGGCTTTGACGTAAGGAGATTCAAGTCCTTAACAAGCAATGCCGTCTCCGGCGTGAGGACGGAGCGGGCGGGACGACCCGCGTCAAGGGCGGCCTTAAGCGCGTTGTAGACGGGCATAGCCTCGGCTGTGGCTTTATCGCCGGTCTTTATGAGTTTCGCGCTCCTGTCGAGCCTCTTATCGAGGGACTCAATGTCCGCGAGTATCAACTCGGTATTGATGACCTCGATGTCGCCCGCAGGGTCTATCTTTCCGGCTACATGCGCGACCAGATGGTCCTCGAAACACCTGACCACGTGGACGATGGTGTCAACGCTCCGGATGTTGCCGAGGAACTGGTTGCCGAGACCCTCGCCCTTGCTCGCGCCCTTGACGATGCCCGCGATGTCCACGAACTCCACGGCCGTGGGCAAAATCCTTTCCGGCTTTACTAAATCGGCGAGCTTATAGAGCCTTGTGTCTCTCAAGGCCACCATGCCGATATTCGGGTCTATGGTGCAGAACGGATAATTGGACGCCGCAGCCCCTGCCGCCGTCATCGCGTTGAATATCGTGGATTTGCCGACGTTTGGAAGCCCTACTATGCCGCAGTTAAAACCCATTTTTAAAACTCCCTTATTTAAAAACTTTTAAAAAAACGGGGCTGGCCGCGTCCGCCCGGCCAGCCCCGTCAAAAGGATGTTTCAGTCTTTGTTATACAAGGAGCGGCGCGATGATAAGGGCTACGATGCTCATGAGCTTGATGAGGATGTTCATGGCCGGCCCCGACGTGTCTTTAAAGGGGTCTCCCACAGTGTCGCCCACGACTGCGGCCTTGTGCGTGTCCGATCCCTTGCCGCCGAACGCGCCCTTTTCGATGTGCTTCTTCGCGTTATCCCACGCCCCGCCGGCGTTGGCCATGAATATGGCCATGAGCACGCCTGTTACCGTCGCTCCGGCGAGCATCCCGCCCAGCGCGTTGGGACCGAGCGCGAACCCGACTATGACCGGCGCAGCGACGGCAAGCACGCCGGGGGCTATCATCTCGATAAGGGCGGCCCTTGTGCAAATATCAACGCACTTGTTGACGTCCGGCTTTACTCCGGGACGTCCCTCAAGGAGGCCGGGGATTTCCTTGAACTGGCGTCTGATTTCGTTGACCAGCTTAAACGCCGCCTTGCCGACGCTCGTCATGGTCAAGGCGCCGATAAAGAACGGGATTGTGCCGCCTAAAAACAACCCGATAACGACCGGCGCCTGCGTGAGGTCTATGGTAAAGGGCATGCCGGTCTTCATGGAAATTGACTGGCCGAACGCGGTGAAGAGCGCAAGCGCGGTCAAGGCCGCCGAGCCTATGGCAAATCCCTTGCCGATGGCCGCGGTGGTATTGCCGAGCGCGTCGAGACTGTCGGTAATGGCCCTTACGTCACGACCCAGACCGCTCATCTCCGAGATGCCGCCCGCGTTGTCGGCTATTGGGCCGTAAGCGTCAACGCTCATTATGATGCCGGTGGTGGCGAGCATCCCGACCGCCGCTATGCCTATGCCGTATATGCCGGCAAAATAATTTGCGATGTAGATTGCGATGCAAATCGAGATGAGCGGAAGGGCCGTGCTCTCAAGACCCACGGCCAGGCCGCTTATGACGTTAGTGGCCGCGCCGGTCTGGGAAGCGGTCGCAACCCTTTCAACCGGCTTTGACGAGGTGAAGTATTCGGTTATAAGCCCGATGGCAATGCCGCCGATGCACCCCGCGGCAGCGGCCCAAAAGACCGCGTTCGCGCATCCGATGTAGCGTGTTACGAAAAATCCGAATATGAGGAATATGGCCGTTGCGATGAACGTCGCGTATCTGAGCGCGGCGGCGGGGTCGAACTTCTCGAGGATGGTCATGGCAAATACGCCGATGACTGAAGCCACAAGTCCGGCCATGACGAGCACAATCGGATAAGACATCAAAGAAAACTGCGAGCCGTAGCTTGACATCGCGCCGCCCGCGACCGCCGTTGCGCCGAGCGCTATGGCCGCCACTATCGCGCCCACATAAGACTCGAATATATCCGCGCCGAGACCGGCGATGTCTCCGACGTTGTCGCCCACGTTGTCGGCTATGACGCCGGGGTTTCTCGGGTCGTCTTCGGGTATGCCCGCGTCTATCTTTCCGGCAAGGTCGGAGCCTACGTCGGCGGTTTTAGTGAATATGCCGCCGCCCACCCTTGCAAAGAGCGCTATGGAAGACGCGCCCATCGCGTAGCCGTTGATTACGGCGGCGGTTTCGGGTTTGCCGTAGATGAGGAAAAACGCCCCGACCCCGATAAGCCCAATGCTCGCTATGGTGAGACCCATTACCGAGCCGCCGTAAAACGCGGCTGAGAGCGCCTTTGACATGCTCGGTTTAAACCTGTTGGCCGCCTCGGCGGTCCTGACGTTGGCCTTTGTCGCGCCTTTCATGCCGACGTAACCGGCTATCATTGACGAAAATCCGCCGCATACATAAGCTATGGCGGTAGGAATATTTATGAATATACCGAGGAGTATGGCCACAACCGCGAGGAAGATGAGCAGTATCGAATACTGTCTCTTGAGATACACCATTGCCCCGTCGTGGATGAGATGCGCTATCTCCCTCATCTTAACGTTGCCGTCCGGGAGCTTCACTATATGAAGATACATAAATACTACGATAACAAGGCCGCCTATGCCGATGACCGGCGCAAAAGTCGTCAGACCCATAGTTCTTTTTTTACTCTCCTTCGTTTTTTTTATTTTTTTGCGGTGAGGGGGACAGTAGCTCAGGGCTTTAGCCCTGATAAAGTCGAAAGAAGTAATCAGACCTAAAGGTCTGAGCTACAGGAACTCTCACCCCGCCCTCAGTTGAACCCGTTCATGGCAACGTCAATCCCATGCGTCATGAATTCCTTTACCGCGTCCAACGCAATGCCGAGCATCTCATCCACTATAACGCCTTCTTCACATGTAAACGGGGTAAGGACGTAATCTTTCAACTCCGGGCCGTCCGGATTGGCCGAATCGGGTAAATTGGCCGGCCTTCCGATGCCGAGCCTGAGTCTCGGAAAGTCTTTGCTGCCGAGGGCGCTGATTATTGACTCAACGCCCTTATGTCCGCCGCTGCCGCCGTCTTTGCGGAGCCTGATTTTACCGAGCGGCAAATCGCAGTCATCGTAGAAAACGAGAAGAGACCCCGCGTCAATCTTGTAAAACGAAACGAACTCCGCGACCGCCTGACCTGAGAGGTTCATGTAGGTCTGGGGTTTGATAAGGACGGCCTGCGCCCCGAAAACCATGCCTTTAGCAATGAGCGCGGAACCTGATTTGCCGAATTTTACGCCGCCAGCCTCCGCAAGCCTGTCCGCGAGCATAAAACCGACGTTGTGCCTGGTTGCGGCGTATTCCCTGCCCGGGTTGCCCAACCCTGCCAATAGGAACAAAAACCCACTCCTCTTTATGGGGAGTAGGATGTGGGAGGTGGGCGGTGGTAAAGACCTTTCCACACCCTGCTTTCTACCTCCAACATCCCATCAGTATCGCTTCTATTTCTTGGACTTCTCCGTCTTCTCCGCCTTCACGGGCTTTTCTTCTTTTCCGGCTTTTGCCTCTTTACCCGCCGCCTTTGCCTCTTTTCCCTCTTTTGCCTCGCCCTCTTTACCCTCTTTTTCCGTCTCCTCGAAACTCTTGGCAAGCTCGGCCTGCGCCTCTTCGGCGGTCTTAGGCGCTTCCTCGGCAGCCGGGGCTACGATGGATACTATCGTGGCGGCCGTATCGCCTACGACCTTCAAGCCCGGGGCGAGCGTTATATCTCTGACGTGCAGCGATTGACCGATGTTGAGCGCCGTGACGTCAACGTCGAGGGACGACGGTATCTGCGTGGGCAGACACTCTATCTTGACCTTCCTCGATTCAAGCTGCATGATGCCGCCGAGCGCAACGCCCGCGGCCTTACCGACGATGTGCACCGGCACGTCAACGGCTATTGTGTGCGTCATGAGTATCTCAAGCAAATCTATATGCTCGATGGTCGCCTTGAGCGGATGCCTTGTAACGGCCTTGAACATACACATCCGGGGTTTAGCCTCGCCCGCGACGCTCAGGTTCACGAGGACGTTGCCGCCTGCCGCGCCGTGCAAGGCCTTTTCGACCTCCTTGCAGTTGAACGTAAGCGTTATGGCGCCCTTTCCCTTTTCGATGATGCTTGGGCCGTAAAGGACTGCGGGGATCTTACCCGCCCGCCTAAGCCTGCCCGCCGAGCATTTGCCCTTCTCGGTCCTCTGGACGGCCGATATATTTATCTGTTCCATCTCCTGCCTCCGAAACGCGCTGAACCCTTTAATCTCTCCCTCAAGGCAACGCCATTTGATTTTTTACGACGTTTTAAAAAAAACTTCCTTCACGCTCAAGAACGCCACAGATGTTAGGAAGGACAAGGGATTAAACCGGAGCATACTTTTTTGTATGTGAGGATTTAATCCCGCAGTCCTGACGACACAGATGGGGCGTTATTGAGCGTGACTATTAAACGAAAAGCGAGCTTACCGACTCCCCGTAGTGAATCCTCTTTATGGCCTCTCCGAGAAGCGGGCCCACGGAGAGCCTTTTTATCTTCTTCGAGCGCGCCCCTTCCCTTTCGGGGATGGTGTTTGTAACGACCACCTCATCTATCGGCGATTTTTCAAGCCTCTCGATGGCCGGGCCTGAGAGCACCGCGTGCGTGGCGCATGCGTAGACCTTCTTTGCCCCCTGCTTTTTCAACGCCTCGGCGGCCTGAGTGATGGTGCCCGCCGTGTCTATCATGTCGTCGAGGATTATCGCGGTCATGCCCTCGACCTCTCCTATAATGTTCATCACCTCTGAGACGTTAGGCTTAGGGCGCCTCTTGTCAATTATGGCGAGGCTTGCGCCGAGCCTCTTGCCGAACGCCCTTGCCCTCTCGACCCCTCCGGCGTCCGGCGAGACTATTACGGTGTCGTCCTGAAAATTATTCTTTATGTAATCGAGAAGCACGGGCGTCGCGTAAAGATGGTCAACGGGGATGTTGAAAAACCCCTGTATCTGTCCCGCGTGAAGGTCCACGCACACGACCCTCGTTGCACCGGCGACCGTCACGAGGTCCGCCACGAGCTTGGCGGATATCGGGGTGCGCGGCGCGACCTTCCTGTCCTGCCTCGCGTATCCGTAATACGGTATCACGGCGGTTATCGAATACGCCGAGGCCCTCTTGAAGGCGTCGAGCATTATGAGAAGCTCCATGAGGTTGTCGTTGCACGGGACGCTCACGGATTGGACCACGTAGACCTCGACGCCGCGGACGCTTTCCTGAATGTCCACGTAGATCTCCCCGTCGCTGAAACTCTTTACCTCGGATTTTCCAAGCGTTAGACCGAGCGTGTCGCAAATTTCCAATGCAAGCGGCTTATTGGAATTTCCGGCAAATATCTTTATCCTGTCCATAATCACCTTTACGGCCGTGAATCGTGATACGAAACGGCCATTGGGTTTCACGATTCACGATTCTCGATTCACGATTCACGGCCGTTACTGGTTGGGGCGGAAGGATTCGAACCTCCGGATGCGGGGATCAAAACCCCGTGCCTTACCGCTTGGCGACGCCCCAGCTGCGAAGCCGAACCCGCCTGCCATTAAAAGGGGAATTACCCCCCTTGCCCCTCGGCTAAAAATATTTTCATGCCGTCTCCAAGACCGCGTTTTATCGTCTCGAACGCAGCGGCAGCCGAGTCCCTGTCAACAAAAACGCCGAAGACCGTAGGACCGCTGCCTGACATAAGCGCGCCATCTGCGCCGTTATCAAGAAGCGTGTCTTTCAGCCGCGCCAACACCGGATGGGCCGCGATGGTCGCGGTCTCAAGGTCGTTTATCAAAAGCCTCTTTAGCGCGCCCTCATTATCCGGGCTGCTAAGGGCCAGGGCGGAATGTGATAGATTATAATCTTGGGCGATTTTTGTCAAGTCCAAATTATTGTAGGCCCAAGCGGTGGAGACCGGAAAACCGGGATTGACGAGCACGTAGTGATACCGCGGCAGCGTTACCCTTTTAAGTTCCGTGCCCCGGCCAGCGGCCAACGCGGACGACTTCAATATGAAAAACGGCGCGTCCGAGCCAAGCTGCGCTCCTCGGCGCATGAGGGCGTCTTCGCTTACGCCCGCGCCGGTCATGGAGTTTAACGCAATAAGCACGGTCGCGGCGTCCGAGCTCCCGCCGCCGAGTCCCGCGCCTACGGGGATGTGTTTTACGATGGAGAGTTTTACCTTCTTGCCTATACCGGTCTTTTTTAAAAACAACTCAGCGGCCTTATAGGCGAGGTTTGACGGGCCGGAGGGGATTTCATTTGCCGAGCAGATGACCTCTACGCCGGAGCCGTTTTCGATTTCAACGAGCATCTCGTCACAGAGGGAAACCGGCTGCATCAGGGTGCTTATTTCATGATAGCCGTCCGGTCTTTTACCCAGCACCTTCAAGAAGAGATTGACCTTGGCAGGGCAAAGAAACTTCTCGGCAAGGCTCATTTCAAGTCCATATCAATTTTTTTGCCTAAGTCCGGTTCTCCCAAGTAATCCTCAATAAAAAAACCGAGAAGGGAAAAATTAGTGGACGCGTCAAACGGCAGATGCCACCAGCGGGCGTTGGGCGCGCCCACGGATGCGGCGGTGGAAGCAACCGGGTTGTCGCGCGTATCGTTTTCTGCCATTATGTCTCCTGTTTCATCTCTCGTTCCCAAGCTGAGCTTGGGAACGAGATTGATAACGTCATCTTATTAGAGGCTCTACCGCCTTTATCGCAATCTCCATAAAAGGCGCAGGATACAGGCCTAAGAGCATCGTCATCGCGGCCGTGATGTATATGACCACGTCATACGCGAGAGCGGGTCTGCCTGCGGGGGCAGGACTATCGCCTTCAGCGTCTTTCATGTACATATAGAAAACCACCCGCGCATAGAAAAAAAGAGAAATCGCCGTGCTCACCACGCCTATGGCCGCGAGCCAATAATATCTGGCCTTTATGGCCGCGGACAATATGAAGAACTTGGCCATAAACCCGCCGGTCGGGGGTATGCCCGCAAGGGATAAAAGGAATAGGGCCATGAGAAACGCTATCACCGGGTGCCTTGAGGACATCCCGGCGTAGTCGCTGACATACTCGCCGTTGCCTCTGACCCTGCCCAGATACATCACAATGGCAAATGCCCCCATGTTCATGAAGGCGTAGACGAGCAGATAATACATTACGCCGGCGGCGCCGGCCCCGTTCAAGGCGACTATCCCGATGAGGATGACCCCGGCGTGCGCGATAGAGCTGTAGGCGAGCATCCTGATGATGTTTTTCTGCGGTATGGCAACGACGCTGCCGTAGAGCATCGTGGCCGCCGAGAGCGCCCAGAGGAGTTTCCACCAGTGGGATTGAAAGGCCGGAAAGGCCACGATAAATACGCGGAGGAATACGGCAAAGGACGCGGCCTTCGAGCCAATGGATATGAGGGCGGTAACCGGCGTGGGCGCTCCCTCATAAGCATCCGGCGCCCAGACGTGGAACGGGAAGGCCGCTATCTTAAAGGCGAACCCTGCCGCGGTGAGGACGACGCCTAAAAGCATAAATGTATTATTCGCGCCCGCGCCGCCCGCGAGGCGCGCGATGTCGGAGATGTTCGTTGTGCCGGAAAAACCGTAGGTGAATGATATGCCGTAAAGGAGTATGCCCGAAGACAGCGCGCCCAAGACGAAATACTTGAGGCCGCCCTCGGAACTTTTCGTGTCCCTCACCCTGAAGGCCGTCAGCACGTAGAAAGACAAGGCCATCAGCTCGATGCCGACGTACAGGGCGATGAGGTCGTTGGCCGAGGACATGACCATCATGCCCGCGACGGCAAAGAGGACGATGTAGTAGTACTCGCCGGTCTCGGAGTTTATCCTCTTCAAATAATCAACGGAGAGGTAGAGCGCGAAAACGGCGGCCAATATGAATATGCAATTGAAAAAGGCCGAAAACGCATCCGCGATAACCATGCCGCCGAACGCGGGCGCGCCCTCGATGGCATTAGAGGCGATGGGCAGGACTATGAGCAGCCCGATTATGCTCAGATACCCTATGGCCCCCTTGTCCCCTTTTTTCAGGAAGAAGTCCAAGACGAGCATGGACAGGGCCAATATAGCGACGAGCGCCATTGGCAGTATGGACAACAGGTTGACGTTAAGGGTTTCTATCGGCATATCCCTCTCTTAAACGGTTATCGGTTAACGGTGATACGGTTACAACTCAGGCCAACAGGTCTGACTTTATCTGACTTTTATCGGGGCTAAAGCCCTGAGCTGCATATCAATGGGACGTTTCCTCAGCCGCCTTTTTTGCGAGCCTCTCAAGCTCCTTGGGTCTGCCTTCGGCCTCGAACTTCTCTTTCACCCGAAGAGGAGAGAGTTTAAATCTGTTCTCCACCCTCTTCCTGTAGGCAAGCGCGTTATACGCGCAGAACGGATACATGTGTCCCGACGGGGCGGTGTAATGGACGACGCACCTCATTACGCGCTCGACGGAGAAGTTATACGCATCCATGAAGTGCATACCCGCGATGAAGAAGTGGCGAAAATACCGCGTCTTACCCTTCTCGTCGTCAATGAAGACCTTCCTCAAGCTCCGCTCCTGAAATCCCTCGAGGCTCTCAAGGAACTTCTCGAAGGTCAACCCCTTTGGGGCGCTCTCGCCCTTGTAGTGTTTCTTCAACCTGTAGAGGACCTTGACCTTTGAGAGCAGACCGAAGGACGAAGGTTTTATCTCCGCGGCGAGGCTCAAGGTGTCCCTGATGAAGCCCTCCATGTCAATGAACTCGCTCACGGGCTTCACGACCCCGTCTTCCCCGATGTAGAGATACGTCCCCTGCGAGCAGTGCGGGTGGAGCGTTACCGTGAAGGCCTCTTTCCCGTTCATGGCGGTGGCGAGCCTCGCCAGGGCAGATATGCACCCTAAAGGGAACCAGTCCCTCATGGCGTCTATGTACCCGGTCTGCCTTTCTATGTCAAAGGCGAGGTCGGCGAGCGTGTATCGCTTTTCGAGCCTGTGGCTCTGGCTGAACCTTCCCACGAACGAGACCGGCTGGAAGGCGACGCCGCTTATCACGTCGTTGTTCTTGACCGCGAACCTTACTATGTCTCCGACCTGATGGTCGTTGTATCCTTTTACGAGCGTCGGAACGAGGATGATGCCTATCTTGAGCTTCCTCGCGTTTTCAATAGTCTTGAGCTTATAATCGAGAAGCGCAACCGAGCGCGTCTTTTTGTAGACGTCGTCGCTGAGACCGTCGAACTGGAGATACAGATTCTCTACGCCCGCTTCCCTCGCCGCCTGTGCGAACTCCGGGTCCGCCATCTTGATGCCGTTGGTGTTTACCTGTATGTAATCGAAATCCAATTCCCTGGCCCGCCTCACTATTGCAAGAAAATCCGGCCTTGCCGTAGGCTCGCCGCCCGAGAACTGAACCCTATTGGCCCTCACCGGTTTCTGGTTGGCGAGAACCTCTAACATTTTGCCCACCTCTTCAAACGACGGCTCGTATAGATACCCGGATGCGTTTGCGTTTGCGAAACAGACCGGACAGGTCAGGTTGCACCTGTTCGTCAAATCCATTATCGGCAGCCCGCTGTGGGAGAGGTGCATATTGCACAACCCGCACTGGGAAGGGCATACGGAGGCGTTTTTTATCGGAGGGTCAACGATACCCCTGCCGTCGCCTATCCAGAACCTCTCGCACTTGAGATACAGCTCCGCGCTGCCGTAGAAGACGTCTTTGAATTCGCCGTCTTTTTCGCAGGTCTTTTTTATCCAGACCAAGCCGTCTTCGGCGTAGAGCGTTGCCTTGATTATCTCCATGCACTCCGGGCACACGGACTCTATCTCTTTGGGCAGCCCGAAGGATATTGGTTTTTTCGGCGTCCCGGACCACGTAGTGCCGGGATCACTGACCATTTCATGGAGCTTTGGGGGAACCGCCCCCTTCGAATGAGAACTTTTCGGGCCCAATACCCGTTCCAAAAGTTTCATAACGACCCCTCCCATGATTGTGATTGGTTATCTAATCATAACGGCGCTGACGGAGCCTCCCTTGCTTACGGATGTCTTGTGCTCCACGGTCTTAACGAGTTTATTCAACGATGCGTCCATTACCCTGAGAAACGGCGCGGGATAAAGCCCTATCCAGAATATCAATATCACGAAGGCGAGCGCGGTGAGCTTCTCCCTTACGCATAAGTCTTTTAACGGTTCATGCCCGCTGTACGAGAATTCGCCTAAAAAGACCCTCTGATACATCCACAGGAGATACACTGCCCCGAGGAGAACCCCGACCACGGCGAAGACCGCGTAAAGATAGTAGGCCTTGAACGCGCCGATGAGTATAAAAAGTTCTCCTATGAACCCGTTCGTTACCGGCAGACCCATTGAAGACAAAACGGTTATAAGGAAGCATACGCCGTAAAACGGCATAATTTTCAACAATCCCGAATACGACCCAATCACCCTGTCGTGCGTCCTCTCGTAAATCATGCCGACGAAGAGGAAGAGCGCTCCGGTGGAGATGCCGTGGTTTATCATCTGCAGCACGCCGCCCTTTAGCCCCTCCGCGTTCAAGGCGAATATGCCGAGCATCACGAACCCCATGTGGCTGACGGACGAATATGCGACGACCTTTTTCATGTCCTTTTGCGCCAGAGTAACGAGCGCGCCGTAGATGACGGCGAATATCGAGACCGCTGTCATGACCGGAGCCAACGTCGCGCTGGCGTCGGGCAGGAGCGGCAGCGAAAATCTCAGGAACCCGTAAGTCCCAAGTTTCAAGAGCACGGCGGCCAACACGATGCTGCCTGCCGTGGGCGCCTCGGTGTGCGCGTCGGGGAGCCACGTGTGCAGGGGAAAAAGCGGCACCTTGACGGCAAAACCGAGGAAGAACGCTATGAATATCCAAAACTGCGCGTCGGCGGGCAGGGCGTAATTGAGAAGCACGGTCGAGTCAAAGGTGTAAACCCCGGTCGCCTTTCCGTGATAGAAATAGAGCGCAATGACCCCGAGGAGCATGAATAGGCTCCCCAAAAAGGTGAAGAGAAAGAACTTTATCGCGGAATAGAGCCTTCGATTGCCGCCCCATATACCGATGATAAAGACCATCGGAATGAGCACGGCCTCCCAAAAGACGTAGAAAAGGAACATGTCCACGGCCATAAAGACGCCGAGCGAGAAGGTCTCGGTCAGAAGGAGCATGGCCATGTAGCCCCTGAGCTTGAACCTTATGTCCGCCCAGGAGGCCAAGACGCAAACCACGGCGGTAAAGGTGGTGAGGAGCACTAAAAGAAGGCTTATCCCGTCAACCCCGAGGAAATAACCGATTCCGAGCCTCTCGCTCCAGACCGCCCTCTCGACCCATTGGAGGTCGGGATTATTATAATCGAAAGTCAAAGGGAGATAAAGAGAAATTACGCAGACGGCAAGCGAAAAACCGAGCGCGAGCCATCTTACGAAATCATCGTCGTCCTTACCTGCGGCGAAGATTATCACGAGCGCCCCGACGGCGGGAAGAAATATGATTATGGAAAGCACCGGGAGGCTGGCGAGAAGATCCATCATCAGCGGGTTTCTCCTTTGAGGGGAATAGGCTGTGGAAGGCGGTTAGCGGTAAAATCTTTTACTTCCCGCTTCCCGCTTCCCGCTCCCGGCATCCCATCCTTTCCACTCACGACCTCCACTATATGCGCGGTGCTCGAAGCCGTATACCTCATAAAGTGTCCCGGAAAGACGCCTATCCAAAATATGAAAACGGCTATCGAAAGGAGTATCAGCGCCTCCCTTGCGTTAACGTCCTTCAATGCCCGGTTCTCCTGCCTTGTCAGATGGCCGAATATAACCCTCTGACACATGCCGAGCATATAGATGGGACCGGCCACGATGCCGATGACGGCCACGGCGCCAGGCACAATGCCGTATTTGAAAACGCCTATCAGCACAAACAACTCTCCGACAAAACCGTTTGTGCCGGGCAGGGCTATCGAGGAAAGCGCTATGATTATCGTGAAGGCCGCGAACGCCGGCATCACCTTCGAGAGGCCGCCGAATTCGTCCATCTCTCTTGTATGACGCCTCTCGTATATCATGCCTATGACGAGAAATAACCCGCCGGTGGAGATGCCGTGGTTTATCATCTGTATCACCCCGCCGTCGAGGCCATGTTGGTTCATGGCGAAGATGCCGGCCATGACCACCCCAAGATGGCTCACGCTAGAATAGGCCACTAACTTCTTTATGTCTTTTTGCGCCATGGCGAGCATCCCCCCGTATACTATGCCTATCACCGAAATGGTTATGACAAAGGGCGCCCACGCGCGCGAGGCATCGGGGAGGAGCGGGAGACTGAACCTCACAAAACCGTAAGTCCCCATCTTCAGGAGCACCCCCGCGAGGATGACGGAGCCTGCGGTAGGCGCCTCGACGTGCGCGTCCGGGAGCCACGTATGAAACGGAAAGAGCGGGACCTTTATTGCAAAACCCAAAAAGAACGCAAGGAAGACCCACCACTGGAGGTTGTAGGGGTAGCCTACCTCGTAGAGTTTGAGGATGTTAAACGTGTATTCCCCGGTTATGCCGCCGTGCGCGTAGTAGAGCGCGATTATGCCGGCGAGCATAAAAACGCTTCCGAAAAGCGTATAGATGAAAAACTTGATGTTGGCGTAGAGTTTTCTCTTGCCCCCCCAAATGCCTATGAGGAAATACATGGGCACGAGGCCTATCTCCCAGAAAAGGAAAAAGAGCGCCATGTCGAGGGTGACGAAGACGCCCACCATCCCGGCCTCGAGTATCAGGATGAAGACCATATACTCCTTCACCCTCTCCTCTACAGCCGACCATGAGCAGACTATGCTGATTGCGGCGATGAAGGTGGTAAGGAGGACAAGGAGGAGGCTTATGCCGTCAATGCCGAGATGATACTGCGCGCCGATGCCCGGTATCCACTCCGCCTTCTCGACAAACTGCATCTCATGGGTCGTCACATCGAAGCCGAGCAAAAGCGAGAGGGAAACGACGAAGTTGATGACGCCCACGCCGAAGGCGGTTGACCTTATCCCGTCTTTATTCTCCGATGACAAGAGCATGAGCGCCCCGGCCCCGATAAGCGGGATGATTATAAGGAGCGTCAATATGGGTATGTTTGTTATGTTTGCGTTCATTTGTTATCCGTTAACGGCCGTAAGCGTGATGCGTCGAACGTCGAAAGGAAAAACCTGTATCTTACGGGGTTTGTCTTTCATCACGCATCACGGTCACGCATCACGGCCGTATTCCGAGCAGTATCCCCCCGATGATTACGACAAGTCCCAAGACCATTATCAAGGCGTAATTCTGTATCTGTCCGGTCTGAAGCCTCCTCCACGCTCCGGCGTTCACGGACACGAGCGTCGCCGCTGAATTGACCAGCCCGTCCACCACGTAGACGTCGAACTTGTGGGCCACCCATGCCGCGAACCGTGTCAGCCAGCCGGCCAAGTTGACGAGCGCGTCTATAATGCCGATGTCGAAAGACAGAGAGACCGACGCCAACCGTTTGGCCGGCCCGAGCGCCATGGTAGTGTGAAGCTCGCCGACAAAGGCGTCCACCGTTGCCACGGGCCGCTCGGCAAATTTAAGGAAGAGCCGGGCGCCCTTTCTGTAGAACCAGTCCGTATCCAAGCTTCTCGACGGCTCAGGGTGGATGCGCTTGAGAAGGAGGAAGAAACCGAGCGCCGTAAAGAGCAGTATCCCAAGCGCGGTTACAACGTGCTGCGCCGTGTAAGGGGCGTAATCCACAGGGAAAGGCAGCACGCTGTAGAGGGCGCCGGGCCAGACGCCTATGGCAATGCAAAGGAAGGCCGCTATGCCCATGCCAACGAGCATGTTGAGGGGCGGCTCTTTGGTCCTTATGCCGGAGTCCTCACCGAAAAACATATAATAAGGCAGTTTTAGCCCCAATGAAATAAACGTGCCTGACGAGGCACTCGTCAGGAGGAGGACTGCCCATCCTATATGAGACTCCTCTGCCGCGGAAATTACCATAGATTTGCTGACGAATCCGCTGAAGAGCGGGAACGCGGATATGGAAAATGCCCCCACCATATAAAGTATCATGGTAATCGGCATGGTCTTGTATATGCCGCCGAGATCGGTGAGCTTCCTCTTGCCGGTCATCTGCATAACGGCCCCCACGCCCATAAAGAGCAGACCCTTGTAAAGGATATGGGCGAAGGCATGGGCAGTTGAGCCGTTCAAGGCCAACTCGGTCCCTATCCCTATCCCGGCGACCATATACCCGACCTGACTGATGATGTGGTATGCCAAGAGTCTCCTTCCGTCATTTTCGAGCGTAGCGTAGACGACCCCGTAGACGGCCATGATGACGCCCATCCATATAAGGAGTTCGGTCCCTGCAAAACCCCTTATGAGCACGTAAACCGCGGTCTTCGTGGTGAACGCGCACATGAAGACCGCGCCCATGATCGTCGCCTCCGGGTATGCGTCTGCCAGCCATGCGCTAAACGGAGGCACGGCCGCGTTTATCAAAAATCCCGCGAGTATCATGTAGAAGGCCGGGCCGCCGGTCTTTATGGCGTTAAACTCAATGGAGCCTGTGTTTGCGTAATATAAAATAATGCCGCCTAAAAGACAAACGCCGCCGAAGATATGAACCAATATATACCTGTAGCCCGCCTCGTCGGACGCCTTGTCCCCCTTGAACCAAATAAGGAATAACGAGGCAAACGCCATCAGCTCCCAGAATATAAAGAGCGTGATGAAGTCCCCGGCGAACACCGCGCCCATCGAGCCGCCGACGTATAGGAGCGCGGCTATGTACTCCCCGTCCCTCTTGACGTGCATCCCGTAGATGACGCCGATAAAGGCCATGATTGCGAAGATGTAGCCGAATACGAGGGAGAGCCTGTCCACCCTTCCGAAGACGAGTTTCTGATTCAGAAGATGCACCACGCCGTGCGTCCCCGGCGCCGCGGACACTATGGCCGCAAAGGCCAGCACCGGAAGGATGAGCAGGTACGTCTGCTTAATCCTTCCCTTCAGGAACGGAACGAGCGCGGCCCCGATTATCAGTATGGCCCCCGGATGTGCCCATTCAATCATAATAGTCCTCTTTCTTCATAAGCCATGCGTGCCCTATGGCCTTGGAGACTATAATTATTACGATGCAGGATATAAAGCCGTATACGGCGCCGTACCCCGGCAGGTTATCCCAAAAAAACGCGCCGTGGTGGCGGTGGACGAAAAAGTCAGCGCCAAAGACCAAGACAAGCGCGGCGTAGGACGCCTTCTTGACGAACCCTCTGTTTTTTGCGTCCGCCAACCAGTCAATTATCTTCACAGTATCCCCCTTATGAAACTTAAAAGGACGTCGGGATAAAAACCGAGCGCAAGAGAACCTATTGCGCTGATAACGAGCGGAACGGCTATATATGGGTTCTCCTTTATGTCTTCATGGTGGGCGTCGTGGTGAAGCTCGTCTCCGTGTCCGTGATGTCCTCTTGCCTCTTGAGACTCTCTGAAAAACGCCGTATACACGATGGGCAGGAAATAAGCGGCGTTTAGTACCGTGGACGCAAGCAATACTAAAAGTATCACCATCGAGCCTGCCTCCATGGTCCCTACTGCGATATACCACTTGGTCGCAAACCCTCCGGCCGGAGGCGCGCCTATCATGCCAAGCACCGCTATCGAAAAGGCAACCATGGTCCACGGGAGCTTTCTGCCGATGCCCGACATCTCGCTGATATTGGACTTGTGGGCAACGGCATAAATTGACCCCGCGCAGAAAAAGAGCGTTATCTTGGCGAATGCGTGGTTGGTGATGTGTATAACCCCTCCGGTTATGCCGGAGGGCGTCAAAAGGGCGGCCCCGAGCACGATATATGAGAGCTGGCTTATCGTCGAATACGCGAGCCTTGCCTTCAGGTTGTCCTTGGTGAGCGCTATCACGGATGCCGTTATAATGGTAAAGGAGACGACGTAGGCGGTCACCATGCCCAGACCGAGGGCCTTTAACGTCCCCGTGCCGAAGACGTAGAGTATCACCCGCAAGATGGAAAATACGCCCACCTTCACCACGGCCACGGCATGGAGAAGGGCTGATACGGGCGTAGGCGCGACCATTGCCGAGGGGAGCCAATTGTGCAAAGGCATTATGGCCGCCTTTGCGAAACCGGCGATAAAGAGCGCGTAAACCACCGTAAGCAGCACCGGATCTCCGCCGTGTAATATCCCTGTCCTTGAAAATTCCAGCGTCCCGGCGATGACATAAGTGAGGACCACGGCCGGGAGGAGAAACAACTTAGACGTGCCGAGCAGATACGTGATGTACTTCTTGCCTCCCGCGTATGCCTCAGGGGTGTCCTTGTGGCTGACGAGCGGGTAGGTTATCATCGTGATCAACTCGTAAAAAAGATAGAGGGCCAACAGATTGCCTGCGAACGCCGCGCCCATAGTGGCCGAGACCGCGCCCGCAAAACACGCGAAGTACCGCGTCTGCGCGTGCTCATTAAGGGAGCGCATATAGCCGATGGAGTATATCGTCGTGAGTATCCACAGAAAAGAAGCGGTCAGGGCGAACATGAGGCCGAGGGCGTCCACCCTTAAGGTCATGCTCAGCCCAGGGGCAAAGCTCATAAGGACGATCTCGAGGGTATTGCCCGCAAGGACGTCGGGCGCCATGGACAAGACGATGAAGAAGTTCACCGCGCCGGCTAAGATGGACCAGAACTCGCGGGTGTTGGGTCTCTTGCGCGAAAGCAGTATAAGGACGGCCGCAGCCGCGGCAACGCCCAACACTATCAACGGTTTAAGTGAATGTATTACCATTATTCCGCTCCGTTATCCCTTCATCTCGTCGAGTTCGTCAACGTTGACGGCCTTTCTCGTCCTGTAGACCGCAACGAGTATGGCAAGCCCTATGGCCACCTCGGCTGCGGCCACCGTGATGCTCAATATTACGAAGACCGTGCCGTTTAACGACTGCAGATAGTAAGAAAACGCCGCAAGGCTGATGTTCACGGAATTGAATATCAACTCAAGCGACATGAGCACCACTATGACGTTGCGGCGCACGAGCACGCCCGCGACCCCGATGCCGAAGAGTATGAAGCTCAATATGAGGTAGTGCGTTAGAGTCATAAAGACCGTGTAAATACCGTGACCGTGATAAGACCGTGAACCGTGTGCCTTTAACGGACACGGTCACGGGTAACGGTCACGGCCGTTTTTCCCTCATCACAAGGGCGATGGCCCCGACAAGGGCGAGGAGCAGTATAACCGAGACCACTTCGAACGGAAAGATATACTTCGTAAAGAGCGCCCTGCCGACGACCTCCGTGTTTTTCACGAGCGCGGCCTCGTTGTATGTCCCGAGCGGCGCGGTCATCCTGCCCTTCAATGCCATGTAGCCCAAGAGTATAAATAGAATCCCAGCGAGCACGGCGGCCGGGGCGCTCTGGCCGTGCAGATGCTCCTTCCAATGCGCCTTGCCCATATCGAGCACCATGACCGCGAAGAGAAAGAGCACCATCACGGCCCCGACGTATATGAAGACCTGCGCGGCCGCGAGAAACGGCGAGCGCAGCAGGACGAATATGGCGGCGACCTGCAGCAGACACACGATGAGGAAAACCGCGCTGTGCACCGGGTTCCTCACGGAGATGACGCATATCGCCGAGACGATTGCCACGGTTGCGAATATGTAGAAAAAAAACTGCTCGAACAATTTAGACTCTCCTGTTTTTGCCGGGATGTGGTAATGGGGTGTAGGATGTGGGGAGTGGGATGTGGTAAAGACTTTACCACCTCCCACCTCCTATCTTTTACCTCCTACCTCCCATCCTATAACGCCCTTTTCCTTGACTTCGACAGGTCAGCCACAACCGAGATGCCCCCCGGCGTCCTCACGAACCTTGCGCCGACTACCACCCCGCCTTCAAAACTCTCCGGCACGGGCTGTGGTTTTAAAAGCCCTTCCCTCTCTTTCACCGTGCAGCTCAAATCATGACAGGCCAATTCATACTCCCTGCCGAGCCTCACTGCGGTAGTCGGGCAGGCGTCCTCGCAAAAGCCGCAAAAGAGGCACCTCACGAGGTCAACCTTCCAGACCTTTGCGACCCTGTCGGCAATCCCGCGCCCGGTTGCGTCCTCCATGGGGATGACGGTTATGCACTGCGTGGGGCAGGCCCTTGAACAAAGCTCGCACGCCACGCAAAGCTCGCGCCCGTTGGCGTCCTTATTCAAGGTGTGCATCCCCCTCCATCGCCTGTAGGGTATCCACTTCTCGGTGTCGGGATACCGCAGGGTGATGCTCCGCGAGACGTTATAACCGAGCGTTATGACAAGCCCCTTCACAAAGTCCGTAAAAAGGACGCTCTTTATAAGCCCGAATATGTCGAGACCTTTTTTTCCGTCTTCCATGACCTTTATATCAACATCAGACCCGTTATCAGGATGTTGACGAGCGAGAGCGGTATCAATATCTTCCAGCCTATCTTCATGAGTTGGTCGTACCTGTATCTGGGGAGCGTGAACCGCACCCACATGAAAAAATAGATAAAAAAGCAGACCTTACCCATGAACCATGCTATCGGAGGTATGAACGAGAGGAATGCAAAGGGCGCGTTCCATCCCCCGAAAAAGAATATCACGGATAGGATGGAGACCGTAACCATCGCTACGTATTCCGCGAGCATGAAAAACGAGAACCTCATGCCGCTGTATTCGGTATGATAGCCCGAAGAGAGCGTGCCTTCGTCCTCCGAAAGGTCGAAGGGAATCCTATTTATCTCAGCGACTGAGCCTATAAGGAATATCGCAAACCAGACGGGCCCGACCGGGAGATAGAGAAAATTCCAACTCAGAAACGAACCCCCTTGGCTCTTTACGATTTCGAGGAGATTCAAGGAATTCGAGAGCATCACCACGCCGATAACCGCAAAGCTCACCGCTATTTCATAGCTTATCATCTGGGCCGAGCAACGCAACCCGCCCAAGAGCGCGTATTTGCTGTTCGAGGCCCAACCCCCCAAGATCATCCCGTATACGCTCAAACCTCCGATGGCGAGTATATAAAGCGCCCCGACGTTCATGTCCGAGAGATAGAGCTTCACTTCAGCGCCTATTACCGGTATCTTGAACGTGTCGCCTAACGGAATGGCGGCAAAGACCGCGAAGGCCGGCACCATGGCGATAAGAGGCGCAATCTTGAAAAGGATTTTATCGGCCTTGTCCGGCACGATGTCTTCCTTGAAGAGGAGCTTTATCGCGTCCGCAAAGGGCTGCAATATCCCGTGCGGCCCCACCCTCCACGGCCCAAGCCTCACCTGTATGTGCCCGGCGATCTTCCTCTCAAGCCACGTGAGCGGCATAGGCAGGGCAAAGATGATCTGCGTGAGGACGGCTACCTTCACGGTCAACAAGATTACTTCAAGTATGAGGTCAAGGGTCGGCATGGTTGTTTAGTTAACTACCGTGTTAAGACCGTGAACCGTGACCGTGTAAAAACGAAGGGTCTTTCGCCGTCAACGGTCACGGTTCACGGTCACGGCCGTTACACGGTCGTTTCTACCTTCTTCTCCCCCACATGTAATTTATCATCTCGATGTATCTTGAGTTCATGCCGCGCACTATCGAGTGTATGGTGAAGACGATGTTTTTCATCAGCTTGTATATCACCCTCGGATTGGTCTCGACGAGTTTTTCAAACTCGCTTTTCTCTATCATGTAGGTTTCGAGGTCCGAGATGGCCACTATGGTAGCCGACCTCGGGCGCCCGTCGAGAAAGCTCATCTCGCCGAATATGTCCCCGTCTTTCATCATCGTAAGCGTGAAGAGATCTCCGTCAGGCGCGGTCTTGCAGGCCTTGACCTCGCCCTTCTTGATGATGTAGAGCGATTCCCCGTCCTGAGATTCCTTGAATATCGTCTCTCCGAGCTTAAAATCCTTTTTGTGCAGTATCGGCGCTATTACGGCTATTTCCTGATCGGACAGGTCTACGAAAAAATGCACCTCTCTAAGAGTCTTAGGGTCTATCATAAAACACCTCCGCCTTTTGTAGCGCGAGGCTTTAGCCTCGCATATCGTATCACGGTCTTTTATGCGGCATCACGAACATGGCCTTATCGCCACCTGCGGCGTCCCGGCGCCTTTTTTGAAGAACCTGTTGACCGGGCAATCCTGATAATTCTCGGCTATGAACGCCACGCCTCTTTTCGACCCCGGCCTTACGGTCAGCGTCATTACGGCCTCGTAATGAGCGCCCTTTACAATAACCTTCGCCCCGGGTTTCAGGCCGTAAAAAACGGCGTCTTCCGGGCATATCTCCACGACCGCCGAATTGAGAAGACCCGTGAGACTCACCGACCTTTTGGAGAGCATCCCCGAGTGAAAGAGATGATTGCCTGTCATGAGCGCAAATTGGTATTTATCGTCTTTGGGCGCAATTGCCGCAGGCGCGCATTTGACGGATGGAGGCGCCGCATCAGCGGCCTTGACGAGCGCGGCCTTTATGTCGAGCTTGTTGTCAACGTTTCTCTTGTTGTTGAACGCGAGGCTCGCGTCCCGGTACATCGGGTTTGTCTTTCGCATCTCGTCCAATGCGAGGGCAGGATTTTTCGGGCCGAACCCGGTGTCGAAAATCTCCCCGACCGCTTTTATGACGTCGAAATCGCGCTTGGCCTTGCCCGGAGGAGGTAATAGGCTTCTTATAATCTGCGCCCTGCCCTCCTGATTCGTATAAAAACCTTCCTTCTCGGCAAAGGTCGCGCCCGGCAGGACCACGTGCGCCATTTTTGCGGTTTCCGTCATGAACGTATCCTGCACTATCAGAAATTTAAGCCGCATGAGCGCCTTTTGTGCAAACTGCGCGTCCGGAAACATCGAAACAATATCAACTCCGGCGGCATACATGGAAGTTATACCGCCGTCCATCGCAGCCTCTAACATCTCGTGCGTGCCCTTTCCCCTTTTCTCAACCCCTGCGTAGCCGGGACCGAAACCCGGGTGAGCGCCCATCTCCCAGACGCCTCTCTGGTTGCAGCGGTCGAGCGCCGGGAGTATCAAAACCTTTTTGCCCGACGATTTCAGCGAATCTTTAAGAAACCCCAAGCCCGCGCAGCTTTCAGGATGTCTCAAAAACTCCGTGCCCGCGATTATCGCCACTGACGCGGATGCCTTGAGCTTGGCCACAAGGGCGTCAATCATATCTTTGGCGATATCCGCAGTCTGGGCATAACCCCCGGTCTTATCAGGGACAAGCGAAAGCGCAACGGCGTTCAACACCGCGCCCTCGGCGCCGGGGGCAACGCGCAGCAACAGGTTGGCCGATGAATCGAGTTTCATGGCGCGCGGCGAGACTATAATTACGTTCATCTTGCGCGCTGCGCTGATGCGCCTTATGATGTAATCCGTTACCGGGTTCTCGTCGGATATCTGCGCTCCAATTACGACTACGGTATCCGCCTCCATGCAGTCAAATACCGATACGCCGCCTTCGTTCATGCCCGCAGCCGCCGCGAATGCCTCAACGCCGGACGCCTCCCACCTTGAAGTCGAATCCACGTTGGCGCTCTTGAAGACGTCCCTCACGAGTTTCTGAAAAAGATACGCCTCTTCGTTCGTATATCTCGGCGAGACTATGCCGCCGAACTCGTCCCCGGATACACCCATGAGGCTCTCTTTTATGTAATCAAAGGCCTCTACCCAAGTTGCCGCCTCCAGCTTACCATACCTGTTGACGTGCGGGGTGGTGAGCCTCTCAGGGCTGTTTATGTAGTCGAAGCCGAACCTGCCTCTGGCGCACAGGGTTTCGCTGTTGACGCCGACGCCGTATTGCGCCCTTGCGCGGAGCACTGTCCCGTCCCTGTGCTCCATGACCATCCTGCACCCGGTGGCGCAGTAGGCGCACACCGTATCCGCGCCCTTCAAATCCCACGGACGGGCTTTATATCTGTAGGGAAGTCTCATGAAGCACCCGACCGGGCAGACCTCTATGCAGTTGCCGCAGTGGTCGCAGTCGAGTTGCGTTTTAAAGAAACTCGTCTCTTCCTGATGGTCCCCCCTGCCTATGGCGGCCAATACGTTTACGCCCACGACCTCGCGGCACACGCGCGCGCATTTGATGCACTGCACGCACCTGTTGGAGTTCTTTATTATTACCGGGCTTAAGGCGTAGTCTTTTTCATGGAACTTGAATTTTTTTTCGGTGTGCCTGCCCTTGTGCGGGCCGTATTTGTGGACCATGTCCTGCAGTTCGCACTCTCCGGCCTTGTCGCACACCGGACAGTCGAGGGCGTGGTTCGCAAGGAGAAATTCGAGCGCCCCGGCGCGCGCCGAGACGACCGTGGGCGAATCCGTCAGGATGCTTATGCCGTGCAGAACCGGCGTCACGCACGAGGGCTGGAGTTTTTCTGCCCCTCGATTTCGATGAGGCACATCCTGCACGAACCCAAACCCATGAGGTCGGCCTGATAGCAAAAGGTCGGCACCTCGAACCCCGCGTCGCGCGCCGCGTCGAGTATGAGCGTGTTGTCCGGGACGGTTATCTCTTTTCCGTTTATCTTTACGGTCGCCATAGTCTTGAATTACGCAGCCGACAATTTTTCTTCGTTCTGGACGACTATCTTCGGGTTTTTATTCTCCGGCGGAACGGGAAGCCCTCTTTCCTTGAGCGCATCCACGTGTTCGAGCATCCCCCACTTCGCCTTGTAGACGCAGTCTTCGATGGAATGGCCCACGCCTGTGAAACCCTCGAGGTCCGGAGAATAAAACCCGAAAAAATCGGCGTCCCTTGTCGCTTCGATTACCAGTGAATATTTGAGTTCTATCATAATCCCTCTTTTACTTCTTTATGCCGGCGGTAAGTAGCGCAGACCTTTTGGTCTGCGCCTTTGCCGCAACCTCTTCAGGGCTAAAGCCCTGAGCTACCCGGCAAACGCCATCTCGCCCCCTCCGCCCCTACCCCAGACACCTTCCGGTCTTGGCGTGGTATTCGAATTCGTTCCTGAAGTTCTTGAGCGCCCCGCGCAGGGCCATTACCGCGCCGTCCCCGAGCGGGCAAAACGTCCTGCCGAATATGTTCGCGCAAAGGCCTTCGAGGAGTTCCACATCACCCTGTTTACCCTCCCCGTGCTCAAGCCGCATTAGGATGTTCGTGAGCCACGGCGTGCCGTCCCTGCACGGGGTGCACTTGCCGCAGGACTCGTGGCTGAAAAACCTGTTTATGATGTATGCGGTCTTGACCATGCACGCGGATGAATCCATCACAACGACCGCGCCTGAGCCGAGCATCGTCCCTTTTGCCGCCAACGAATCGAAATCCATCGAGGTATCGAGGTCTTTTTCAGTGAGCATGGGCGCGCTCACGCCCCCGGGTATGACGGCCTTGAGGGGCTTTTCCGTCAACATCCCGCCCGCGTGGTTGAAGATTATCTCCCTCAACGTTGTCCCCATCGGCAGCTCATAAAGACCCGGCTTTTTCACGTGTCCGCTTACGCAGAATATCTTTGGCCCTGGGCTTTTCTCGGGCCCGATGGACGAAAACCACTTTGCCCCGCGCTCTATTATCGCCGGGATGCACGAGAGCGTCTCCACGTTATTGATGACCGTGGGTTTGGAATAAAGACCCGCAAGGGCAGGAAACGGAGGCTTTTTTCTCGGCTGCGCCCTGAACCCCTCGATGGATTCAAGGAGCGCGGTCTCCTCTCCGCATATATACGCGCCGAAACCCCTGTGCACGAACATATCGTGGTTGAAACCCGTGCCCATGACGTTCGGCCCGAGATACCCCTTTGCGTAGGCCTCTTTTATCGCGGCATCGAGGCGCGCCGCGCCGAGCGCGAACTCGCCGCGTATGTAGATGTAGCTCTTTGCCGCTCCTATCGCGTACGAGGCTATTATCATGCCCTCTATGAGAAGGTGCGGGTCCCAGTCAATGATGCCCCTGTCCTTGAACGTGCCCGGCTCGCCCTCGTCCGCGTTGCAGCAGAGGAACTTCTTTATGGTCGGGTCCTTGGGGATAAAACTCCATTTGAGGCCCGTTGAAAAACCCGCGCCGCCGCGCCCGCGCAGCCCGGAATCCTTGACCGCCTGAATGATGTTGTCAGGCGGCATCTTGAGGGCCATGCCAAGGGCTTTGTAGCCTCCGGCCTTGACGTAGTTGTCAATCTTGTGGGCCTCAGGGTCGCCGAGTTTTTTGAGAAGCACCTTGTCCATTTAAAATCCGTGAACCGTGACAGTGTTACTACCATTTACCGTGAAGGATTTTTTTACCGACTCACGGCCTTTTACGATTCACGGCCTTTGGCTGCGAGTATCTCGTCAATCTTGCTCTCGGTGAGGTTCTCGAAGTAATCGTCGTCCACCTGCATCATGGGCGCCGTGCCGCACGAACCAAGACATTCCGCGGTATCGAGCGTAAATTTCAAGTCGTGCGTGGTCTCTCCGGTCTTTATGCCGAGTTTTTTTTCAAGATACTTTATGATGTGCTCGGCCCCCATGAGGGAACACGGCAGGTTCCTGCATACCCACACGCGGTGTTTACCCGCGGGCATATTGATGCGGCACATCGTGTAAAAGGCCGCGGCCGCGTGCACCTCGACGGGCGGCATCCCTAAAAGTCCGGCTATCTCGTCCATAGCCTCTTTGGTAAGATGCCCGGAGGCTTCCCTCTGGGCGATCCTCAACATGTCCATGACCGCGGACTTCTTGTCGGGGTACTTCTTCAATACCCCTTGTATTTCGTCTTTTACGTTTTCAAGCATTATGGTTAACCCGTTACTTGTCGCACTCCCCGAAGACCGGGTCGAGGGACGACACTATCGCTATTACGTCGGCCAGATAACGCCCCTTTGACATGGCGTTTATGGTCTGAAGGTTCATAAACGACGGAGCGCGAATCTTCAACCTCCACGGCTTTTCTCCGCCATCGCTCACTATGTAGACCCCAAGCTCGCCCTTGGGGGATTCTATTGACGAGTAGACCTCGCCCTTTGGGCATTTAAACCCATGGGAGACGTATTTGAAGTGATGGATGAGCGCCTCCATGTTCTTGTAGACGTCGGGCTTGGGCGGCGGCACTATCTGCGGCATGTCCACGGCAAAAGGCCCGTCAGGCATGTCTTTGAGGGCCTGCGTGATTATGCGCATGGCTTGCCTTATCTCCGCGAACCGCACGATGTAACGGTCGTAGCAGTCGCCGTTGGCGCCGATGGGGACGTCGAAATCGAACCTGTCGTAAATGAGATACGGCTCGTCTTTCCGGATGTCCCACTTGACGCCGCTTGCGCGCAGAGCCGGGCCGCTCAAACCGAGGTCAATCGCCTCTTGGCCCGAGAGCACGCCCACGCCCTTATTCCTGTCGAGCCAAACCCTGTTGCCGGTGAGGATGGCGTCGTACTCGTCGAACCTTGCGGGGAAGAGCTCAAGGAGTCTCTCGACCGATTCCTTGCACTCCCGCGTGAATTCGTATCTCACGCCTCCGACCCTAAGATAGCTGAGCGTCATGCGCGCCCCGCAGAGCTGCTCGAATATGTCGAGGACGACCTCGCGCTCCCTCATCGCGTATAGGAGTATGGTCATGGCCCCGAGGTCGAGCGCCCAAGCGCCTATGCAAAGAAGATGCCCGGCGATCCTCGACAGTTCGGCGGCAATGACCCTGATGTATTTCGCCCTCTCGGGAATCTCCAAACCCATGAGCTTTTCAACCGCCATGACGTAAGCGAGGTTGTTGCTCATGGCCGACATGTAATCGAGCCTGTCCGTGTACGGGACGAACTGGTGATAGAGGAGATTTTCCGCTATCTTCTCCGTGCCCCTGTGCAGATAACCGATATCAGGCTCCGCCTTCAATATCGTCTCCCCCTGCATCTCAAGAACGAGGTGGAGCACCCCGTGCGTGGAGGGGTGCTGCGGCCCCATGTGCAGGGTGAATTCTTTAGTTGTTATAAGGTCGTTGTTTTCGGTCATGTTATATGGGGAGTGGGAGGTAGTAAAGTCTTTACCACATCCCACTTCCCACTCCCTATTCCTTCTCCACCCCGTAAGGATTATATCTGTCCTTGTAGCCCCTGAGCGGATAATCTTTTCTGAGCGGGTGTCCCTCCCACTCCTCCGGCATATAAATCCGCTTGAGGTTGGGATGACCCTCGAAGACTATCCCGAACATGTCGTATGCCTCTCTCTCAGGCCAATCCGCGCCGCTCCAGATGCCGGTAACCGAGGGCACGCCCTCGCCTTCGCCGACCTTCACCTTGAGCCTGAGCCTGTGCTTTTTGGAGATTGAATATAGATGATAGACGACCTCGAAGCGCGGAGAAGAGGGGCTGTAATCCACGCCCGCGACGTCCACGAGGCAGTTCATCCTGAGGTCATTGTCGTCCTTGAGGAAATTACAGACGGCCTTGAGGGCGTTCTTCTCGATGATGTGCGTCACCTCGCCCCTGAATACGACGGTTGAAATGACGTCGTGCCTGAAGTTGTCCTGAATCTTATTTACGAGTATATGGGCCTTGTCAACCGGCGTCATTGTCTAACCTCATGTTGTCATTTATACGTAATCTTTCTCTGCGTAAGCATGGCCGGATTTTCGCTTCGTATCTTTTCCATGAGCTGCAAAAATCCGAACATCAGCGCCTCTGGCCGAGGAGGACAGCCCGGTATATAAACGTCAACCGGCACCACGAGGTCAGTGCCCTGCACCACGGAATAGGTATTGTAAGGCCCGCCTGCCGAGGCGCATCCGCCCTGCGCTATGACCCAGCGCGGTTCGGGCATCTGGTCGTAGAGCCTTTTTACGGCAGGGGCGATCTTCTTGGTCATGGTGCCGGCCACGACCATGACGTCCGATTGTCTGGGCGAGGGTCTGAAGACTATGCCGAACCTGTCGGTGTCGAAGCGCGAGCATCCTGCGGCTATCATCTCTATGGCGCAGCAGGCAAGCCCGAAGGTCATGGGCCATATCGCCCCTGCCCTCCCCCAGTTGACCACATACTCGGTAACGGGGTTTTCCCTTATGGAATTGACGATGGAATTATTGCGCAGGGCATCGGCGATATTTTCGAGGGAGGTGAAAAGCACCGATTCTTCTATGGGGTTCTTGCGCAGGATCATGGAACACCCTTGAACGCCTTTTTATCGTTCCCACGCTCCAGCGCGGGAACGTAGAGATAATTCCCGCTCACACCCACTCAAGCGCGCCCTTCACCCATGCGTAGACGAGGCCCAACGCGAGCACGGCGATAAAGATGAACATCTCTATGAATATAAAAACGGAAATGCCCTTGTCCGGCAGGAGCGCGGCCCACGGAAAAAGAAAGAGCGTCTCCACGTCGAAGACTATGAAAAGGATTGCGATGATGAAGAATGGGATGCGGGTGTGGCCGGTATTGGCGTCCCCGACTGGGTCCATCCCGCACTCCCACGGTGTGTTCTTTTCCCTGTAGGGATTGTTAGGGCGCAGGAGAAAACTCACAAACAGCGCGGCTGCGGCCATGAAGGACGCAACGCCTGTGATTATCAGTACGGGCAAATAATCTATAAGCATCTATTACATCCCTAATGCGTAAGTTATTTGCAGTCCCCCGACACAACTTAGGGGATTACCCTTGAGCGCAAAACACACGGCCGCATCGTTTAAAACATTTAAGACGGCAACATCCGGTATAAGCCGTGTTTTTTAAAAGGGTAGAGCGCTTTTCTTGCGGGCGCTATCCGCAAAAGTTCCAATTGTTATGTTATGATTTAGGACTGGAAGATAAAACAACTCAATAAGTTTGTCAAGCGGAAAAAGTCTTACTGTCAAAGCAAAATTGAAATGTTATCGCTTTGGCGAATCCCGGCAAACGGTTTGCCTTGACAACGCGGCGCGGCCTGTAATAGCATTGCGTAATTCGACATAAGACCGAGACCGTATGGCAGACCAACAAACCCTCAAAAAGGCAGCCGCATACAATCCTATGCAAGGACATAAACTCGGTCTTGCCGGCGTCCTCCTCGCCCAGATATATAAAGAAAAAAGAGACAGATTTTTAAGAAAGATCTTCGACAAAAAGACCCTAAAGCCCTTTATGAAATACAGGGAGATACAGGTTATCGAGGAGATACTTTTAAATCTCAAGCCCAAGGTCTGCATCGAGTGGGGCGCGGGTTACAGCGCGCTGTACTTTTCCAAATTTTTGACCGAAGACGCCCGATGGATATCGGTGGAACACGATAAAAACTGGGCAAAAAGGGCCTCAGGGCTGGTCCATGCCGCGGGGGACAAAAGGGTGGAGATATGCCTCGTGGAGCCGGAGCGCGCCTCATGGGAGGAGACGGGTAAGGAGGGGACCGCGGCGGATTTCAAGAGTTACCTCTCATACCCTTCCAAGTTCAAAGAAATCGAATTTATCCTGATAGACGGCAGGGCGCGAAAAGACGCATTGATAAAGGCGCACGAATTCATCAGCGAAAGGGGCGTAGTCGTCCTGCACGACGCCAACAGAGGCATCTATCGCCAGCCGTTCGGCCTCTACAAACATCAGGCGCTTTTCACGGACAACCGCCTTGACGGAGGCGGCATCTGGGTTGGGAGCAAAGGACTCGACCTGAATTGCCGCTTTGACGTGGCCTTCCATAAGAGGCTGTGGCAGGTGTATAACATCTTCTGACGGGCCGGGGGGAGGCTCTTTTTTGTCATTACGCAGCCACGCGCGTCAAACGGTCTTTTTATCATTCCGAATTTTTTCTGAACCAAACGGACAATTCCGCGATATCAACCCTGCCAGAGGCCGCCTTCATCGTAAACTTCTCAAGTCCCTTGTTTGAGCATGTAACGCGCCTGCCGTTTATGGCGAGGAAAACCGAAGACGCTGCTATGGCCGTCCTTTTATTACCGTCAATAAACGGGTGGTTCTTTATGATTGACTGCATGAGCGCGGCGGCCTTTAGGAATATATCATCGTAGAGGTCTGCGCCGTCGAATGTCCCGGACGGTCTTGATGACGCGGACTCCAGCAAGGCGACGTCCCTGACGCCGTGAACGCCGCCCTTTGCCATGACCCTATAATGGATAAAGAGTATCTGCTCCGGCGTGAGGTATCTCACTTTTTGGCGAGGGCCTTTAGCGCGGGGCCGTAGCGCTTGATAAAACCGCTCACCTGAGAAACAAACTCCCTGTCCAGCCCGGCCTCTTGCGCTTGGGAGGACGCTTCTATCAAAATCTTGCCGCGTTTTTCATCAAGCCTTACCTCGACCTTAGAGCCGACGTCGAGCCTTAGCGTCTCCAGCATATCTTTTGGTATCAAGATGCCCTTGCTGTTGCCTATGGGACAGATTTTACGCAGCATACAATCCCTCCGGTCTTATGAAATTGTTACAACAATGTTATTACATTTTGGAGGAAAAGGCAAGAAGGGTTCAGAGAACCCCTACACCCTCACCAGCACCTTCACAACCCCGCTCTCACCCGCCCTTTTAAAAGCCTCCACGCCCTCTTCGAGCGGATAGACCGCGCTTATAAGCGGCCTCACGTCCACCTTCCTTCCGGCCAACGCATCTATCGCGGGTTTGAACGGCCCGCAGCGCGAGCCGATGACCGTTATCTCGTCAATCACCACGCTATTTAAACTGAGCGCGCCCTTGCCCGCGGCAGTGGTCTTTACAACGATTGTGCCGCGCGGTTTAACGAGCGCGAGCGCCTCGCTAAAACCCTCCGGACTTCCGGCGCAGTCAACGACAACGTCGAAGTCTCTTTCAAGTCCGTTGCTTCCCACGCGGGCGTTTATGCCGAGTTTTTTGAGGAGCGCAAGTTTGTCCTCGTGCCTTCCCACGGCCACGAGAACGCAATCCGTAAGGGCTAAAACCTGAGCGCAAAGAAGCCCTAATCTGCCGTCGCCCAAGACGCAGACCTTTTTATATTCGTTGATCTTTACCTGTTCGAGTATCTCGTAGACGGCGGCCAAAGGCTCGACAAAGACCGCCTCTTCGTCCGTTATCGAATCCGGCAAAGGGTGGAGGTTTTTTAAGGGGAGCGTGAGAAACTCCGCGAACGCGCCGTCTTTGCCCATGATACCGAGCGTCTTTCTCTCCGGGCAGTGGTTCTGGGCCTTGTCCCTGCACCACTTGCATTTGCCGCAGCCGACGTTTATCTCGCCAACGACGCGCCTTCCTACGAGCCCGTCGTTTTCGCACGCCTCCACCACGCCGCAGAACTCGTGTCCCGGGACGCCCTTAAACCCCATGTAACCCTTCGTTATCTCCATGTCCGTCGCGCATATCCCGGCCATGGAGACACGGACGAGCGCCGAGTCTTTGTCCGGCCTCGGCTCGAGCAGGTCCGTCCTATACGAAAGTTTGCCGTCAAATGAGAGTCCTCGCACCGATATTACCTCTTGTTCTTTTTAAATTCCGTCCTGTAGTAAACGCACAGGTCTTTAACGGGGCAAACTTCGCACCCCGGGTTTTTGGCCTTGCACGTTGTCCTGCCGTGGAGGATAAAAAGGAGAGTTGTCCGCGTCCATCGTTTTTCAGGGATTATCGAAGAGAGGTCTTTTTCAATCTCGTCCGGGTCGTCCGACTCAGTAAACCCAAGACGCCGCGAGACCCTCTTGACGTGCGTGTCAACCGCGAGCGCGTCTTTTCCGAATGCGTTGCCGAGCACGATGTTAGCGGTCTTCCTGCCCACGCCCGGAAGCGTTACAAGTTCATCGAGGGTCTCCGGGACATGGCCGCCGAAGTCCCGCGTTATTTTCGCGCAGCAGCCCTTGACGCTTTTTGCCTTGTTGCGGTAAAAATTGACGGAGGACAGGTCTTTTTCAAGCTCGGGCAAGTCCGCTCCGGCATAATCGGACGCGGTCTTATACTTCTTAAAAAGGGCCTTAGTTACTTTATTGACGAGTTTGTCCGTGGCCTGCGCGGAAAGAATAGTTGCGATGAGGAGTTCAAGCGGGGTGATGAAGTCAAGGACGGGTTTTGCCTCCGGGAATTCCCTTTCGAGCGCGTCGAGGACTTTTTTTGCCTTTTCATTTAAGTCCATTTCAGGGAACGGGTTAAGGACGATTATTTCCTGCCTTCACTGTGAAACGAGATTGCCGCGCGGAGTTTACACTGAGCGAAGCGAATGTGCTCGCAATAACCGTCCACCGATAACCGGTTCAGCGCTTTCTCTCCACGACGAAATCCGCCACTGCCATGAGCGCGGCGCGCTCCACGTTAGGCTCGAACACGTCAAGCTGCTTTTTGGCGGTCTCCGCGTGCCTGCGCGCCCTATCAATCGTATATTCTATCCCTTTATATTTGGCGATTATTGACATGACATCGGCCAAGGTCTCCGTGCCCAATTCCGCGCCCTCTATGGTCTTTTTCAGAAACTCCCTCTCCGCGTTAGTCGCCTTCTTGGAGGCGTAGATGAGCGGCATGGTGACCTTGCCTTCCCTGAGGTCGTTGCCCACGGGTTTACCGAGGTCTTCGTCCGTCGAGGTGTAATCGAGGCAATCGTCAATAAGCTGATACGCCATGCCGAGACCAGCGCCGTAGTCGGCCAAACACGTCTCCTTTTCAAGCGAGACGCCCGTCAGGATGGCCGGTATCTGCGCGGCGGCCGAGATGAGCGCCGCGGTCTTGCTCGTTATCACGTCGAGATAATCTTTTTCCGTCGTGGACGGGTCGGAATGCTTGAGGAGCTGGAGCACCTCGCCCTCGGCCATGCGCGTCGTGGTCTGCGAGAGGACTTGGAGCGTCCTCATGTCGCCGTTGGCGACGGTCAAGGCGAATGCCTTTGAAAGGAGATAATCCCCGACGAGTATGCTCGCGCCGTCGCCCCAAACCCTGTTTACGGACGCGCTCCCGCGCCTCAGTTTGGCGTTATCAACCACGTCGTCATGGAGGAGCGTGGCCGTGTGGATGAACTCGATTACCCCGGCCATCGAGATATGGCGGTCTCCGGCGTAGCCGCAAAGACGCGCGGAGAGGAGCAGTATCATGGGCCTGAAACGCTTGCCTCCGCTCCTGAGGATATAATCGCCGACCTTACTGACAAGATAGACGTCGGAGTTGAGGTTCCGCTTGAACCCCTCCTCCATAGTCATTAGATCGTCTTTTACAAGGTCGAATATTTCCTGAATCTGCATCGAAGGACTCCGTACCCTAAACTCCGCTTCCATGCCGCCTTTAATGCGCTGCACGAAGGAAGACGATTAGCCAAAAACAAACGCCTACGGGGGGATTATTATTGCAGGGCAGCGCGTATTAAGTACAACGGGAATTAAGTCCGATGATTTTACAATATCCGCAATCCCCTGTCAAAGGGTATTTTGCCGCCCGACGGATCTCAAGATTTGTTCAGGCCGCTCAAAAAGCTCCAGATGCGAGGCGTCGAGGAGCGACGAATGAGGCGCACTTTGCTGTGCGCCGCAGTGAGGAGCGGTTGCGAGGCGTTAGCCGAAGCAAACCCGGAGATTCCTCGCTGCGCTCGGAACAGGCTCCGCAGACGGACTTTTTGTGCGGCCTGCTACAGGACGCATACGTCCTTTATCAGACACTCCGCGCAGGCATCCGCGTCCGCCGTTGAAGGGCACTTCTCCAGTATCCCGAGCCTGCACAGGGCAAAGTCGTACTTGACCGGGTCCGAAGGGTCGAGTTCGGCGAGCGCGTCCGTTATCTCCTCAGCCATCCTCCAGTCGGCGGCCGTCCTTCGGGTCAGGCCGATGTTCCTCGATATGCGGGCTATGTGGGTGTCGAGCGGGATTACGAGCTTTGCCGGGTCAACGCCCTTCCATTGGCCAAAATCCAGCCCGTCGCCCCTTCTCACCATCCACCTGAGATACAGGTTGAGCCTCTTGCACGGACTGCCGTCCTCAGGCGACGGGAAAAAGAACCTCACACCCGCCCGTGCCGGGAGCGCGCCCTTGCCGTATATACGGCCGTGGCTGAGCGTTAGGACGTTTTTTGAGAATACCGTCAGGGCGCCTTTGACGTTTTTATCGGAAGGGACGTAGCCCTTCATGAAAAACCGCCCGATGGTCGAGCTATCCTCCATCATCTGCCTTGCAAAATATATGAGGCAGCTTATGTCCTCTCCGGTGTTGAACCTGTGTTTGAACCCGGCAAAAAACCTTTGATGCCTTTTCGGGTCAAAGCGCGCGGTAAACGCGCGGGGGCTTTTACCCATGACGCCCAAGACCTTGGCGATGCTTTTTCTGATGCCCGCCACCCTGCCGTAGGCGAGCGCTGAGGCGATAAGGCCCGCAACCTCCCTGTCTCCGGCGCTCTTATACCTGTGGACGAACTCAAGCGGATCGGTCTCGAGGTATCTGCCGTCAAATGCCCGGTAGAGACGGTCGAGGCGTTGCTTCAGTTTTTCTCTGGCATGGGGAGAACGCATTACGATAAAAAAATAACCCGCCTGTGCAGCGCTGTCAATAGACATTAGGCTGCCACTAAAATAACCCTTGACGCCTCAATGCCTTTTCGTGATATTATTGCCGCGTGCAGCGCGGCCCTCAGCCGCACCCCAAAGGAGGTCAACGATGAAAATCAAAAAACTTTTTGTACTTTCGATAACCGCCCTCGTCGCCGTATTCTTCGCAAGGGAGGCCTTGTCCGGCCCTCTCAGCGATGTGCGTCGGGACTTCACCGCCGCCCTTGAGGTAAGCGACGGCGTGAAGATGCTCTCCATCGTGGAGGCGAACAAAGACAAGATACCGGCCGAGATAAAGGCGATGCTCGAAGAGGCCAAAGCCGCCAAGGAAAACAAAAAAGGGCTGTACTACGCCGCCGAGACCATGTCCCGGTATTACATGGACGTCCTCGGCGACGCCTCATACCTCATAGAGGTCAGAAAAGCTGATTTTGAATCGAGGCTCACGCCGCCCGTGCGTTCCACCTCCGTAAAGGGCCTGCACACTATCGAGGTTCCTAAGCCGACCGCAAACGCCAAAAACGTCTTCGCGCCCGACAACATCGTCATAAAAAAAGGCGGGACAGTCAGATGGATAAACAAAGACTCGACCGCGCACATCTTCGCCTCCCTGTCGTTTATGGGCAAAAAAGGGATCAAATCCCAGAGCGTGGAGCCGGGCAAGAGCTATGACTTCTGGTTCGAAAAGCCGGGCGAGTATTACTACATCTGCTACATCCACAACAGCATGATATGGAAGGTCACAGTCGAGGAGTAGGTTCCTATTTACTCCTTTGTTGCGGTCTTTTATCAGGCGGGGCATTGCCGGCATTTTGTGGAGGGGTTCAGGTTTACAAACCTGAACCCCTCCATGTTTCCACAAGGGGCCGCCTGCCGTCCGAGACCCGCTGCACAAACTCACGGGTCCGGCCTGAACCCGCAAAACGGAGACGCTCGATGAAAAGAATAAGGCCTTTTGTCCTTTCAATAACAGCCATTGCCGCGGTATTCGCCGCATGGGAGGCCTTCGCAGGCCCTTCCCAAACGTTGCGCAAGGACTTCATTAACGCCCTTGAGGCAAACGACGGCGAAAAGATGTTCTCGATAGTCGAGGCGAATAAGGACAATGTCCCAGGCGAGATACAGGGACTGCTTGCCGAGGCAAAAGAGACAAAAGAAAACAAGGCCGGGTTCTTCCACATTGCCGAGATGATGGCCCGCAACTACAAGGACATCACCGGAAATACCGCGCTCCTGATAGAGGTGAGAAAGACGGATTTTGAATCGAGGCTCAACCCCCCTCTACGCACGACGGCCGTAAACGGGGCGCATACGGTTGATGTCCCTAAGGCGACCGCAAACGCCAAAAACGTCTTCATGCCCGACAACATAATCATAAAGAAGGGCGAGACCGTCAGGTGGGTAAACAACGACGAGACCGCGCACATATTCTCGTCCATGCCGCTTATAGGCAAAAAAGGCATCAAGTCCCCGAGCGTGGACCCGGGGAAAAGCCATGACTTCAAGTTAGAGGAGGCCGGCGAATACTACTACATCTGCTTCATCCACCGCGGCATGATAGGCAAGATTACGGTCGAGGAATAAAAAACGGTTATCGGTTGCCGGTTATCGGTAAACGGTTAAGGAATTTCCCTTAACCGGTCACAGCCGGTTCAATTTGCAAGATTGAAGGAACCATTCCCCCGCCCTGACAACCTCAAAAAAAGAGTCTAACTAAAAACCCCATCTGTAAGCTATCTGTAAGACTGTTTTTGGTATAATGCCGCGTAGAAGGCGTCTTCCTCGATACGGAGCGGCATATCGCGCGGAGGGGTAAGCCCTTGAAAAAAACGATCATGGTGGTTGACGACTCGGCCGTTATGCGCCAGGCCGTGGCATTTACGCTGAGAAACGCGGGCTACGACATATTGGAGGCCGTTGACGGCGCGGACGCGCTCAATAAACTCTCCGGGCAAAAGGTGAACCTGATTGTATGCGACCTGAACATGCCGAGGATGGACGGCATCGGCCTCCTCACCGCCGTGCGGGCCATGCCGGAGTTCAGGTTTATACCGGTAATAATGCTCACCACGGAATCTCAGGAGGTAAAAATGACGGCAGGCAAACTCGCGGGGGCAAAGGCGTGGATGATAAAACCCTTCAAACCGGAACGCATCGTCGAGACGGTCTCCAAGCTGTGCCTTCCCGTATTAGGCGTCTTAAACCGCAAAGAGAGTCTTTAAAGGAATAACGCCCGCTGTAAAGATACCCCTTTCGACACAAGATATGATACATTACCTTCCCGAAAGACCCTCTGGACTTTTTCCTGAAATTATGGAAGGATAAAAAGACGGCGTTCCCACGCTGGAGCGTGGGAACGATAAATGTTGCCGTAAACGGCAAATATGCAGCCGCAAAAATACCCGTTCCAAAGGTTCGACCATGCTCAAATTCGAATGCAAAAACTGCAATAAGTGGCACCCGCTGCCGTTCCACGTCTCTTCGGTCGAGGTCAGATGCCCCGATTGTTCGCAGACAATCCTGGGCGCGGACATCTACGTTACCTCAGGCCCGCTTGCCATCACGAAAGAGGCGCTCCAAAAAAACGTCCATAAGTATAAAAGGCTCGTCCAGAACGCCGAAAAAGAGGTCGAGGAACTAAAAAAAAGGGGCGCGGCCAGAGGACTGGATACAACCCAGGACCAGGGCGGGGCGTTTGCAATGCACCTGCGCGAACTCCTGTGCGGGGCGCGCGACGACACGAGGTACCGCGTGGCCGAGGAGATGACCCTCAAATACTTCTTCAGCGGCTTGAACCACGTTGCAAAGGTAGTTGACATAAGCCTTACGGGCGTGTGCCTGCAGACTCAAGACGCCTCCTCCCCAAAGACAGGCGCCACGATACCCTTGCGCTTCGTTGACGCGGGCGCCGAGGCCGTAATCTCCGGAGAGGTCGCATGGAGCGGCAAGGCAGGGCTGATTGGCGTCCGGTTCACCAGGCTGACGAAGGAACAGGAGGACTTTATCAGGGAACTCATTCTCAAAAAATGCGCCTTAGAGACGGTAAGCGGCGCAGGGTAGACGGTTATCATCGGACGGTTATCGGTGGTAGTCATGGCTCCCCCCGGTATTACTATATATCATACCATGTTCTTGAGCAAGCATTTTCACGCCTTGCCTCGCAGCCCCGCGCCGAAGAGCGCCTCCTTCAAAAACCGCCCCGTGTAAGAGGCGCAAACCCCCGCCACCTCCTCAGGCGTGCCCGTTGCCACGACCCTGCCGCCCGCCCCCCCTCCCTCAGGCCCGAGGTCAATGATAAAATCCGCGCATTTTATCACGTCGAGGTTGTGCTCGATTATGACGATGGTATTGCCCGCGTCCCTTAAGTTTATAAGCACGTCAAGGAGATGATGTATATCGGCAAAATGCAAACCGGTTGTCGGCTCGTCGAGTATATAAATGGTCCTGCCCGTGGCCCTCTTCGACAATTCCCTCGAGAGTTTTATCCTCTGCGCCTCGCCGCCGGAGAGCGTGGTGGATGATTGCCCGAGCTTGATGTAGCCGAGCCCGACCTCGCTGAGGGTCTTGAGCTTTTCCTTTATCGCCGGGATGTTCTCAAAAAACGAAAGGGCCTCGGTTACCGGCATGTCAAGGCAATCGGAAATGTTTTTTCCCTTGTAGCGCACCTCCAAGGTTTCCCTTCCGTACCGCGCGCCTTTGCAGACGTCGCACAGGACGTAGACGTCCGGCAAAAAGTGCATCTCCACCTTTATAAGCCCGTCTCCGGCGCAGGCCTCGCACCTGCCGCCCTTTATGTTGAAACTGAACCTGCCCGGCTCGTATCCCCTCACCTTTGATTCCGGGATTTGGCTGAAAAGTTCCCGTATCGGCGTAAAGACGCCCGTATACGTGGCCGGGTTGGAGCGCGGGGTCCTGCCGATGGGGGACTGGTCAATGTCAATGACCTTGTCGAAAAACTCGAACCCGGTGATGGAGGCGAACTCCCCGGGTTTGACCTTCGAGTCGTAGAGCCTCTTGGCAAGGCTCCTGTAAAGCGTGTCAATGACGAGCGTGCTCTTCCCGGAACCCGAAACGCCCGTAACGCACGTGATGAGTCCCACTGGTATCTTTACGGTTATGTCCTTCAGGTTGTTGGCCTTGAGGCCCTTGAGAGTTAGGAATCTCTTGTCCGGTTTCATCCTGACGGCCGGCACCGGAATTTGAAGCGCGCCTGAGAGATATTTTCCCGTTAGAGATTCCGCGGCCTCTATCTCCGCCGCAGTTCCCGTTGCCACGACTTGGCCGCCGTGCTCACCGGCACCCGGCCCCATGTCTATTATATAATCGGCCTCCCTGATGGTCTCGGCGTCGTGCTCCACCACGAGGATGGTGTTACCCATGTCGCGCAGCCTCTTTAACGTCGAGAGGAGCCTTTTGTTGTCGCGCTGATGAAGCCCTATGGACGGCTCGTCCAATACATAGAGGACGCCGACGAGGGACGAACCTATCTGGGTGGCGAGCCGTATCCTTTGACCCTCGCCGCCGGACAAGGTCGCGGAGGCCCTCTCGAGCGTCAGATAATCGAGGCCCACGTTGACGAGAAAACCGAGACGCTCTTTGAGCTCCTTCATTATCCTCTTCGCTATTTCTTCCTCATACGGCGTAAGTCTGAGCGCGTTGAAAAATCGCAACGCGTCTTTTATCGGCATGCCGGCGACCTCGGAGATGGATGCCCCGTTGACCTTTATGAAGAGCGCCTCTTTTTTAAGGCGCGCCCCTTTGCAGGATGGACAGGGCTGAGAGTCCATGTACTCCTCGAGGTCCGCCCTCACGTCCTCGGAAGCCGTTTCATGGTACCGCCTCTCGATGTTGCGGATTACGCCCTCGAAGGTCTCGGTATAGGTATATTTGCTCCTGCCGCCCTCGTGCCTGAATTCTATCTCAACGCCGTTGCTGCCGTTGAGGATTATGTCCTTAATTTCTTTTGGGAGTTTTTTGTACGGGGCGGCGGTCGAAAACCCGTAATGCGAGGCCAGGCCCTCCAATATCGAGAGATACCAGAGTCCCGCGGATTTTCCTGATTTTCCTCCTCCGCGGCCCCACGGCGCTATGGCGCCGTCCCTTAAAGACAGGGCCTCATCAGACACAACGAGCGCCGGGTCAAAAATGAATTTTTCGCCGAGGCCCTTGCACTCAGGGCACGCGCCGTGCGGGGAGTTGAACGAAAACGCGGCGGGCGTTATCTCAGGGTAGCTTACGGAGCACTTGACGCAGGAGAGTTTTTCGTTGAAAAGAAGCGTCTTTGAATCGGACTCGGCCATGACCATGCCGCCCGAAAGACGCGAGGCAACCTCAAGGGAATCCGCAAGCCTCCTCCCAATGCCGTCCTTAACGACAAGGCGGTCGACCACGACCTCAATGTCGTGCTTCTTTCTCTTGTCAATGCCGGTTATCGCGTCGTTGAGGTCCGCGACCTCTCCGTTGATCCTGACCTTTGTGTAGCCATCCTTTCGCAGGGCCTCGAGTTCCTTTTTGTACTCGCCTTTTCTCCCGCGCACTATCGGAGACAGGAGCGTCAGCTTGGAACCCGCCGGGAGTTCGAGCGCCCTGTCGCACATCTGCTGGATGGTCTGGGATGTTATCGCGCTGCCGCAGTTATAGCAAAACGGCCTGCCTATGCGGGCGTAGAGGAGGCGGAGATAATCGTAGACCTCGGTAACCGTGCCTACTGTCGAGCGCGGGTTTTTCGAGGTGGTCTTCTGCTCGATTGATATGGCCGGGGATAAGCCCTCGATGGACTCGACGTCGGGCTTGTCCATTTGGTCAAGAAACTGCCTTGCGTAGACGGACAGGCTCTCGACGTATCTCCTCTGGCCCTCGGCGTAGACGGTGTCGAACGCAAGGGACGATTTGCCTGAGCCTGACACGCCCGTTATGACGACGAGTTTGTCTCTGGGGATGTCGAGGTCAATCGCCTTGAGGTTGTGAACCCGCGCGCCCTTAATGACGATGCTGTTCCCAGCGCCACTTTCAATCATAGCCGTCCGTGTTAAGAAGTAAGTTTGCAAATGAAAGTGGCGCTGGGCGCGCCCTTTTCCTTGCCATCATGGAGGCGGTCTCTATGGCAGCGATGAGAGACGCCGGACTTGCAACACCCTTCCATGCGATATCGTAGGCCGTGCCGTGGTCAACGGACGTCCTTATCACGGGCAGACCGAGCGTGGCGTTTATCCCGTCCTCGAAGTGCAGGAGTTTCAACGGCCCAAGTCCCTGGTCATGGTACATGCAGACCACGCAGTCGAATTCTTTTTTTACGGCTGCCCTGTAAAATACCGTGTCCGGCGGGAGCGGCCCAACGGCGTTTATCCCGCGCTCGCGCGCCTTTTTTACCGCTGGCGCGATTACCTTTTTTTCTTCGCCCCCGAACATCCCGGACTCTCCGGCATGCGGGTTAAGGCCGGCTACGGCTATACGGGGACGCCTGAACCCAAAAAATCTTCTGAACGCCTCGTCAGTGAGCTCGATGGTCTTAAAGACCGCGTCCCTCGTGATGAGGCGCGGCACTTTGCTTATAGGGACGTGGATGGTAACGAGCGTTATCTTTAGCGCAACGCCCCCGAGCATCATCACAAACCCCTTCGCGCCGGTGAGATGCGCGATGAATTCCGTGTGTCCGGGGAATTTGAACCCCGCGAGCTTGGCCGCTGCCTTGCTTATCGGGGCAGTGACTATCGCGTCAACCGCGTGGTCAAGGGCTAAACACACGGCCTCTTCAATGTAATTTATCATGGCCTGCCCGGACTCGATCGTGGGTCTTCCGGGCCTTAATTTCTTAGGGTCAAGCGTGGAAAAGGCGATGAGCCTGTTTTGAGGGAGTTTCAGACCGAGCCTTCCGGCGAGATAACCCAAGACGTTTTCGTCCCCTATCACAAAAGGGTCGCAGACGGCCTTGACGCTTTTGCTCTGCATGGCCTTGAGTATTATTTCAGGGCCCACGCCCACCGGATCGCCCATGGTTATGAGGATTTTGGGTTTCATTTCTGATAGTGAGTCCCGTAGCTCAGGGCTTTAGCCCTGATAAGCGCAGGCCTAAAGGCCTGCGCTACAGCCGTATCTCTATATGCGCGGACTTTTTCCATTCCGTGAGCCAGAAGCCGAACCTTCCCTCCATCGCCTTTTTGTAGAGTCTTTCCCTGATTGATTCCTTTACCTCTTCATACGTCCGGGCTTGCTTGGTCTTTATGTCAACGAGTTTAACGAAGTATGTGCCCTCAGCCGCGGATACGGCGCCGCTTGTGCCGCCCGGCTTCAACTTTAAAGCGGCGGTTTCTATGATATTACTTATCTCACCCGGTTTAAGCCAGCCCATGTCCCCGCCTGAGGCAACGGCAGCCCCCTGCGAGTAGGCGGTTGCAAGTCCCTTGAAATCCGCTCCGCCGGCAATCCCGGCCTCGACTGCCTTGACCTTGTCCGCGGATTTGGTCCCCACTGGGATGAATATCAGGTTTATGCGGTATGACGCGGGCGAAAAAAAATCATCTTTATTCTGGCGGTAATACTCCTCGATCTCGGAGTCCTCCACGGATATCTTGGACCTAAACTCCTTGCCGATGAACTTGACCTGCCTGATCTGTTCTTTCAACTGTTCCCTGTACGCGCGGAAAGTGAGTCCGCTCTGGGCAAGGGCCAAAAGGAGCCTGTCCTGAGTCATGTTGTTACCCCGCCTGACGTCCTCCACGGCGTTGTCAATCTCGCGCTCGCTCACCTCTATGCCTGCCTTGTCCGCGGCTTGTTTTACGAGTTTTTGCTCGATGAGGCCGTCCAATATCCTGGCCTTCAACTCGATTATCTTCTTTGCGTCCTTTTTCTCTGGGCCGGCAATCGTGTCGAGGGCGGAGGAGGCCGCGGCGTTCAACTCGGATAACGTTATTATCGAATCGTTCACAACGGCCACAATCCTGTCAACCACCTCGGCGCGGGCAATGGCCGACGCAAAAAACATAAAGAATAAAAATATCGAAACGCCGCAAAGACGCACATGCCCAAACCGAACTGCGCGGATGATGTTTTTTTTCATAATACGCCTCCTCTCACGGCAGCGCTTCCCTGCTGCGTATCACAGCAGCGCCTCATTGACCTCTATATTTGTTTTTCTCTTGAGCGAATCCAGCCACTCGGCGAAGACTGCGTCGGATTTCTCGACCCTGAGCCTCTCCGTTATCTTCCCCTTTGCCTCGGCCCACGGCAGCCTGCCCCCTTTTTTCCTCTCCACGACGAGGAACAGGTGATATCCGTACGGGGTCTTCACGACCGGGCTTATCTCGCCCGGCGCGAGGTTGAATACAACGTCTTCGAACTCCTTGGGCATATCGCCCCTGCCGAAAAACCCAAGATCGCCCCCGTTTTTGGCCTCCGGACTGAGGGAAGTTCTCGAAGCCGTCTCGGCGAAATTTAAAGCCGTCAGGCCTTTTCTAATCCTGCGCGCATCGTCGTCGGAATTGACGACTATCATGCGCGCCCGCACCTGCTCATTGAAGTCAAATTCCTTTATGTGCCCGTCGTAATACCTGCGGGCATCTTCCTCGGACGGGGTGTTCCTCGATGCGGCTATCTTGTCCACCGTCTTTTTTATGAGAAACTTTTTCCGTATCTCTTCCTTCCACTTACTCACGTCGCCGTAGCGTTCTTTTATCACGTCTTTGAAGGCCGCTCCGCCGTAGTCTTTTTCGATGCCCTCCACTTGCGCCGTCAATTCCTCCGGCGTAACCGTTATGCCCATCCTCTCGGCCTCCTGCAGTATAAGCGCCTCCTCGACGAGTTGGGAGATAAGATCCCTTTTTATCTCCTTCATAACGGCCTTATCATCCGCAGGCGCGGCCGTCTTACCGTCGGATGACCCGGCGCCGGCTGCGCCATCGGGCAGAAACCGCGCAAGCGCGTCCTCGTATTCCTTGAGCGTTATGGAACGCTCGCCCACCTTCGCCACGACGAGTTCAGTTTTTTCTCCAGCGCCCCTGCATCCTATAATGCCCGCAAGGAGGAGGAAGAGGAAAAACGGGATTGTCTTTTTACCCATAGCTTTTTTCACGCTCCGGTTATCCTCTAACTATAGCACGCCCAGCGCCACTTTTCATTACGAAAGCGCGTTGGTTATCAACCTACTTCGCGGAGAAAAGCGGCGCTGGGCGTGCGGAAGAAAACTCTTTCAACACCAAAGCGGCCTCGTCCACCGGCGACTTCTCTCCCTTCTCATCTTCCTTCCGTTCTTCCATGATATTCACCATAAATTTTCCCTCAGACGTAATCCGGTAACGTTTCGGGTCCGCCTTGACAAGGGCCAACGCCCGCGCGGTTATCGCGGCGCCAAAGCCGTGCGCGGTCAGGTCTCCGAAGGTTATATAGAGCCGCGCCCCCTTTTGCGTCAGGTCTTTGGCCTTCAGCCTCTTTAAAAGAACCTTCAACCCCATCGTCTTTACAAGCGTCTCAGCCATTGCCGGAAGCTCGCCGTATCTGTCGTTGAGTTCGTCTTTTATGGAATCAAGGTCCTCCTCGGATGAGGCCATAGAAAGCCTCTTGTAAAAACCGAGCCTTTGACGGGTCTCGGGGATATAATCCTCCGGCAGATACTGAGAGACGTTAAGGCGTATCTCCGGCTCGACGTCTTCGTTAACCTCCTCGCCCTTCAATTCCCTCACCGCCTCATCGAGAAGCTCCGCGTACATCTCGAAACCCACCTCCGCCGCGTTGCCGGACTGAGCCGAGCCGAGAAGCTCGCCCGCGCCGCGTATCTCAAGATCGTGAGAGGCTATCTTAAAGCCTGACCCGGGTTCCGAGAGTTCACGGAGGACGTTTATCCTTTTTTTTGCGTCCCCCGTCATCTCAGCGGACTCAGGGCAGATAAGGTAGGCATAGCTCCTGTGTTTGCTTCTTCCGACCCTGCCCCTCAGCTGATAAAGCTCGGCCAGACCGAACCTGTCGGCTCTATTTATGATGATGGTGTTGGCCGTCGGTATGTCGAGGCCGGATTCGATTATGGCGGTGGAGAGCAGCACGTCGTAGTCCTTGTTCACGAAGCCGAGCATCTTTTTTTCAAGCTCGGCCTCGTTCATCTGTCCGTGCGCCACCGCTATCCGCGCCAGCGGCAGCGTCCTACCCAGAAATTGGGCCATCGCGCCCATGCTCTGGACCCTGTTGTGCACGAAAAATATCTGTCCGCCCCTTGCCATCTCCCTGTGGCAGGCCTCCGCGATAACGGCCTCATCGAACCTCACGACGCTCGTCTTTATCGCAAGCCTGTCCTCCGGCGGGGTGTTTATGACGGACAACTCCCGGACGCTCGTGAGCGCCATCTGTAGCGTCCTCGGTATGGGCGTTGCGGTGAGCGTCAGGCAATCCACCTTTTTTTTGAGCATCTTGAGCCTTTCCTTGTGGCCCACGCCGAACCTGTGCTCCTCGTCAACCACGATAAGCCCCAAATCTTTAAACTCCACGTCTTTCTGGAGGAGCCTGTGCGTGCCGATGAGAACGTCAATCTCGCCGCGTCTCAATTTCGCAATAATCTCCATCTGTTCTTTGCGCGATTTAAATCTGCTCAAGACGGCGACGGTTACGGGAAACGGAGAGAACCTATTAACAAATGTCCCGTAGTGCTGCTGGGCCAATATGGTCGTCGGCACGAGCACCACGGATTGCTTGCCGTCGAGCGCGGCCTTGAAGGCGGCCCTCATGGCCACTTCGGTCTTGCCGTAACCTACGTCCCCGCACACGAGCCTGTCCATCGGGCGGGCGTCTTCCATGTCCTTTAACGTCTCGGCGATGGCGCGGGACTGGTCGGGGGTCTCTTCATAGTCGAACCCGGCCTCGAACTCCTGAAATAGGTGCCCGGATTTTGAAAACGCGAAACCCGTTACCGCCTGACGCTCGGCGTATAATTTCAACAGCTCTCCGGCGAGCCTTTCAACCGCGTGCCTGACCTTTGCCTTTTTCTTCTCCCACTGCGCCCCGCCGAGCTTATCGGTCTCTGGCGCGCCTGACCCCGCCCCCCGGAACTTTGAGACCATACTGATGCCCCAGACCGGCAGGTAGAGTTTATCGTGGTCCCTGTATTCGAGGAACATGAAATCGTTTTCTATATCGTCAACGCAAAGCCTTTTAAGCCCCCTGTATATGCCTATGCCGTGCCGCGCGTGGACTACGAAGTCTCCGGACGCGATATCTTGGAGGTCCGTTAACGCGGCGTCCAACTTCCCCCCGCGTTGCGCCCTGCGCCTCACGCGCTCTCCGAAGACTTCTTCTTCGGATATGACGGCCACGAGCTCGTCGTTGAGCCTGAAGCCCGATGAGACGTGCCCCACCGCTGCTTCAAAGCCATATCCCCCCGTCTTTTCGATTATATCCGGCCCGCTTACGCGGGTTCCTTTGAACGAAAAACCGTAAGCGGATAAAAGCTCTTCGGTCCTTTGGGCCTGCGCCTTGTTGTGCGCGGCCAGATAGACCCTCCAACCCGTGTCCACCATGTCTCTGAGCCGCGACGCGAGCGGATTAAAAGGAAACTCTTCTCCCTTTTTCCGGGTTATGTCTTGCCGCATATCAAGATTGCCCTCGGCGCGGATATGAAACCCGGAAGTCAAAAACGGCTCCATGCAGACTGCGCCGAATCTCTTAAACCCCGCCAACACGTCTTCGCCTTTGGCATAAAGCGCGTCGGGCGCGGCAAAAAAAACTTTTCTTGAGACGTATTTTTCCGCTTCCGTTTCTATCTCGTCAGCAAAACCTTTAAGCGCAACGGCTATTCCGTCAAACGGCCTCGTAACGATTATCGTATCCGGCCTCAGATAATCGCAGACCGTATCCGTGGACTCGTGAAAAAGCGGCAGCAATGCGTCAATCCCTGAGCCTTGTTTTATCTTCTCTACGACCCCCTCCCATGCGGCCCTCGGAAGGCCGAGGCTGTCGGCGCGCTCTATGGCCCGCGCCCTTGCCGTCTTGAACGAATTTCCACCGATTGCACTCTCGCGGGCAGGAAGGATGACGGCATCCGTTAATTCACCGGCGCTTCTCTGCGTTGAGACGTCAAATGGTCTTATTGATTCTATCGAATCGCCGAAAAACTCCACCCTCAGCGGACAATCATACATGGGAGGGAAAACGTCCAATATTCCGCCGCGCACGCTGAATTCTCCGCGCTCCTCCACCATGCTCCTCCTCGCGTATCCGGCGGCAGACAACCCGTCCACGAATACGTCCATGGTCTGCCCCTCCACCTCGACGGATGCGCCTGATACGATAGTTATCACGCCCTTTACGAGCGCAGCCTTGGGCATCACGCGCTGCATGAGGGTTCGCTCCGTGATGACGGTAACAAGCCGCTTGTGCTCCGCAAGGTTATAAAGCGCGGAAATGCGGCCTGAGTTTATCTCCTCGTGAGTGGGCTGAAGTTCAAACGGGAGCATCTCGGTCGAGGGCATTTTCTGAACGTGCCGGACACCGAGAAAAAAAACAAGATCTTCAAAAAAGACCTCGGCGTCTTCGTCGTCAAGGGCGACAACGAGCACGGGTCTGCCTGAACGTTTGAAAAGGCGGGCAATATAATACGCGCGGCTGGAGCCAAGAAGCCCAGACAGGCTGAAGACCTCCCCGGGGGCAATGGCCGCGCCTTTTTCAACCGCCTTCGAGACGGTTTGCGGTTTATCCGTTAGAGCAATTGACATGTTAATTTTTATTTATAACACACGGCGTTGGCCGCAAAAGACCGTGATGAGGCAATGACCGTGAACCGTAACCGTGTCCGTAAAAGATTCGTTTTTACACGGTTCACGGTCACGAACAACGGCCGTTACTTAATATCCCCAAGCGCGTGCTGCAAAACCGCCAAGACCGCTATAGCGGCGGTCTCGGCCCTCAAGGTGCGCGGGCCGAACTTTACCGGCGTAAAGCCGAGCCGCCGGGCATCTTCAATCTCTTCATCCGGCAAACCCCCTTCAGGGCCGACAAGCGCGGCTATTGCATTTCCGTGCAACGGGTTTTTCATCGCTTGAGAGACGGCATACGCCTTTTCGTTTTCCCAGAGGGCTATCTTCATCGCGCCGTCGAGCTTTGTTGACGCAAGAGCGAGGTCTTCAAAAAAAGCAACATCCGGGACCACGCTCCGGCCGCACTGCTTTGCGGCCTCTATGGCTATCCTTCTCCATCTTTGCGTCTTTATCCCCTCTTTGCCGGAGGGCATCTTCGATACGGCCCTTCTTGACGCATAAAACCTGACCTCGGAGACCCCAAGCTCAGTCGCCTTCTGTATTATAAGGTCCGTCTTTTCGCCCTTTGGAAGTCCTTGGATTAAAATGAGCCTTACGGGACTCTCGCGCAAAGGCTCGCCGCCGCCTTTTAGCTTAACGACCGCGCGGTCTTTTTCCATTGCCTCGATGACGCCGTTCAACGATAAGCCCCTGCCGTTGAATACAACGATCTGCGCGCCTTGGGCAAGCCTCAATACTTTTTTGAGGTGGACAAACTCCGCCCCTCTTAGCTCAACTTTTTTATCGTCTGGGTTCAATCCTTCCGCAAAAAATCTTCTCATCTGCATAATCCCCCCAGCCCCCCTTCAGAAAAGGGGGACGCCTTCCTCATAAGGAGCGTCGTCCACTCGTTATTTTCTCGTTCCCAAGCTGAGCTTGGGAACGAGAAAAACGGTTTAAAACCAAACCGCTCATAAACAGCCGAGACTTCATGGGCCTCTCCAACGAGTATTCCTGAGAGTATCAAAAATCCGGCCTTGGCGGTCTTTGCCGCGATGACCGGGGCGAGCCGTTTAAGGTCTCCAGCGAGGATGTTGGCCGCGACCACGTTAAACGCCCCCAAAACGTCCTCAACGGGAGCCGCGCTTATCGAAATCTTGACCCTGTTCCTTTTTGCGTTGAATTTGGCTGTGCGGACCGCGGTTGCGTCAATGTCAACGCCTACGGCCTTTCGTGCGCCGAGCTTTTTCGCGGCAATGGCAAGTATCCCGGTGCCTGTGCCCACGTCGAGAAAAGAAATATCATCCGCGAGACCTCCCCCCTTCCCCATGACATCGAGCAATGCCCTGAGACACGTTTTCGTCGTGAAGTGAGACCCTGTGCCGAAGGCCATGCCGGGGTCCAAAACGATAACTATATCACCCGGTCTTTTTTTTACCTTGCTCCATGACGGACGCACGAGGATAGAACGCTTATCGCCCTTTTTTTTTGAAGGCGAAATCCGGACTGGCCTTGTCCGTGCCCGCGCATTTTTTACCCAATCTCGGTCTTTGTAGGCGCAAGCGGTAAAACTCCAGCCCATGGACTTCATGGCTTTCCTCAGAGACCGCAGCGGAGCGCCGGCCTTAAGATACGCCTTCAATGAAGCGGCCTCTTGTGCGCTGTCAGCCTCAGGGGGCGGCGTTTCGATTGACGTGTATGAGAGCAGGAGGTCATCGGGGAGACCCGTGTTGAGTTCAACTACGCCGGGGCTTCCGGCGGCGATAAAAAATGCGGCGGCCTCATCCTTTTGAGCCGCCGGGCCTTTGGCCGTTATCTCGACGAGTTTGACGATTTTACGGGGCATCCGGTCAGGATCTCATGTTAACAAACTGAAGCGGGATGCCGAAGTCTTTTGCCTTGAGCGTCTGTATGGCCTCTTGAAGGTCGTCAATCTTCTTGCCTGTCACCCTTATCTGGTCGTCCATTATCTGGGGCTGCACCTTGAGCTTTAAATCCTTTATGACCTTATTTATCTCCTTTGCCTTTTCCGTCTCGATGCCCTGTTTTATCTTTATGACCTGCCGCTTGATTCCGCCGGAGGCCTCCTCGACCTTCCCGAAATCGAGGGACTTTATCGCCACGCCCCTTTTCACAAAACGGGTCTCGAGCATGTCAATCACGCTCTTTAACTTGTTGTCGTCGTCGCCGATTATCGTTATCTCTTCCTTCTTCTCCCACTTTATCTCGCTCTTGCTCCCTTTGAAGTCGTACCTCTGGGACATCTCCTTTATTGCCTGATTTACGGCGTTGTCCACCTCCTGCATGTCCACCTTGGATACGATGTCGAATGACGGCATAAGAACACCTCCGTTTGGAATTTTAAGGTTATGAAATTACCGGATATCTTCCCGTGAAAGTATATTCTCGATCTCCGAGGCAAGGGGCGGGAGGTCTTCGGTTATGGTCTTAAATACGACATCCATGTTGATATCAGAATAAGCGTGAATAAGGAAGTTGCGCATCCCTACGATATCCGCCCAAGGGATATCCGGATATTTTTCCTTCAGCCCGCTGGAAATCTTGCTGGCTGCTTCGCCGATAATCTCAATCTCCTTGACAAGCGAAAGCACAAGCATCCGGCTTTCGGCAAAATCGGCTCTTGACTTGCCTCTGACAAAACCCGATGCCTCTCTTGCCGCATCTAAGGATATGCCTGAGGCGGACTATGTCATTGTCTTTCGACATATTCCACCCGTGCGGAAGTTACGACTTCTTCGCGGAAATATCTGCTCAAGTCCTGAGGGGTTCTTAAATCAACCTCGCGCCCGACAATCTTGCTCAATTCGTTTTTCATGCCGGCGAGCCTCAGCAGCCCCGGAACGCGCCCCTCCTCGAACTCGACAAGCACGTCAACGTCGCTGTCGGGGCGAAAATCCTCCCTCAAGACCGAGCCGAACAGAGAGAGCTTGCGGATGTGGTTTCTCCTGCAGAATCCGGCAATCTCGCCGTGGGGGAGGGTTATGTTTGTTTTGGCCATAGTGATTCCAGTTTAACCTAAAGCGCACCTGATGCCAAACGTTATGATTTTACGGCCTCACCACTCGCGCGCCCTTTGGCGGCTTAAAATCGAAAAGACCGGCGGCAACAGGCTCGTTCAGGCGCATCCCGGAAAACTCAATCTCGGTAAGCGTCCCAAACCAATCCTCGACAATGCTCTTTTTCACGAGGTAATCCGTCCTGCTTATTTCAAGCGTAACCCTTTTGACGTTGTTCTCTCCTGTCTTCGGCGCAAGACGAAGAACAAAGGCATCTTTTCTTTTTTCGTCAAGGCTCACGGTAAAACTCTTTTTCACGTCTCCCATGCCCGTGAGAAAATCCGCGGCAACTGACCCGGGAGCGCCCTTACTTTCGATGACCTGATTAAGGTCGGGCTGATAGACCCACGTCGTATGGCCGTCGCTTGTAATAGTGTCTCCGTTGGAATAGACCCACTTCATTGAAGAAAGTAACTCCCTCGCGCCCGGCCGCTTGAGAGTAACCTTACCCGTGAGCCTTCCCATGGGCGTGGAGCCTGATTTTACCTCCTGAGTAAAATCAGCGGTCAGGGATGTTACACCGCTAAAACGCCCCTTGAGCTTTGCGATAACCGCGTCTACGGCGGGTATGGTAATCCCATCTTCCGATGAAGACTTTTCGCCGGGCGTCGCGTGCTCCAAGCGGGGAGCGGGAGCCTCCGCGTGAGAAAGCGAGGCGAGCAAAATAACGGCTAAGCAAGATATACATAAGCGAAGCCTACCCACGCCTGAGCACCTCTCTGGGACGGCTGCCCTGCGCGGGGCCGACTATCCCCTCGCTTTCCATCTTTTCTATTATGCGGGCCGCGGTGTTGTAGCCAATCCTGAATCTCCTCTGGATGTACGAGGTTGATATCATTTCAAGCTCACGCGCCACGTCCACGGCCTCCTTGTATCTCTGCATGAACTCGGCCCCGAGGTCGTCGGTATCGTCGTCGCCGCCCTCCTGCGGTTCGGCTGTAATGACGTTGTCATAAACGGGGGTCCCCTGTTTTTTCCAAAATTCCGTTACCCGCTTTGTCTCGGCCTCGGACACGTAGACCCCGTGCACCCTCTGGAGCTTCGACGTGCCGGGCGGCAGGTAGAGCATGTCCCCGGCTCCAAGCAGCGTCTCTGCGCCTGCTGCGTCGAGCACGGTCCTCGAATCCGTCTTCGACGGAAGCTGAAAGGCCATGCGCGCCGGAAAGTTCGTCTTTATCAACCCGGTCACCACGTCAACCGAGGGCCTCTGCGTTGCGATGATGATGTGTATGCCGGAAGCCCGCGCCATCTGCGATAACCTCACGAGGCACTCCTCCACGTCTTTGCCCGAGGTCATCATGAGGTCGGCCAACTCGTCTATTATGACGACGATGTAGGGGAGTTTTTTCGCCTCGTCGCCGTTGCCGGAATCCTCCTCCGAGATTATCTGATTGTACTTTTCGATGTTCTTCGCGCCCTTCTCGGCCATGCTCTTGTAACGCTTGCCCATCTCGGTAACGACGCTCTTCAATGCCCCGGCTGCGCGCTTGGGGTCGGTTATCACCGGGGCGAGAAGATGCGGTATGCCCTCGTATCCGGTGAGTTCGAGCATCTTAGGGTCAATCATCAAAAACCGGACGTCTTCGGGCGTGGCCTTAAAGAGTATGGAGAGCACCATCGCGTTGACCGAGACGCTTTTACCCGAGCCGGTTGCCCCGGCCACGAGCAGATGCGGCATCCGCGAAAGGTCGGCCACGTACGGCGCCCCGCTTATGTCCTTGCCGAGCGCGAGCGTGAGCCTCGAGCGGTTCTTTGAAAACAGCTGAGACTCGAGCATCTCGCGCAGACATATAAGGTCTTTCTTCGCGTTGGGTATCTCTATGCCCACCACGGCCTTACCGGGTATGGGCGCGATAATCCTTATCGAGACGGCCTTCATCGAGAGCGCCAAGTCGTCCGAGAGATTTACTATCCGCCCGACCTTGACCCCTGGGGCCGGCTCGAACTCGTACATCGTGACTATCGGGCCGGGCCTGACTTCAAGCACCCTGCCCTCTATGCCGAAGTCCAACAGGGTCTTTTCGAGTACCTTGGAATTTTCAAGGAGGGTCTTGCTGTCAACGCAGTCCTGCTTGGAAGGCGGTTCCTCCAAAAGACTCAACGGCGGAAGTTGAAAAGACCCCGGCGGGTTGGAAAACGCCAAACGCTCCTTTTCCTCAGGCTCCTTTTTTTTGCCCTGTTCACCCTGCTCCCTTGAATGATGGATGACGGGCGCGGTCTTTATGGTCTGCGGTTTTTGCGCGGGCGGCTCGTCTGCGGCGGTATCTTCCCCGGTCTCAGCCTCGTCTTCAACGCCAGCCTCTGCCTTATCTCCATTAAAAACCCTGCCTAAAACGGCGGCGGCGTAAGGGGATGCCCATACCGCAATCCGCACGACCGAGATGCCCGTTGCTATGAGTATGGTTATAAGGACTATTGCGATGAGTATTATCACGGAGCCGGTGTATCCTAAAATGTCGGTGAAATACCGGCTGAGGAACGCGCCCGCCAATCCGCCGGCCTTGCTCCCACTGGGGCCTCCGGTGAAGAGGTTTTTATCCAACATCTGGCTTAAAAGCGTGGACGCCGAGAGGATGAAGAAGGCGAAGCTCACGGGCACGGCCAATCTGAAGGCAAATATGCGTCTAAGCAAAAATCCGAAGGAGATGAACGCCAAGATGAAGGGAAAAATATATGCGGTATAGCCTATGGCTTTGAGGAGCGCCCATGAAAGGTAAATGCCTACGAAGCCCCCCCAACTCGTTCCGTAAGCCTCGCTGTAGGACAAAAGGCTTACCGCCGCGTAGAGGGCAACGGCAAGAAGGGCAATCCCCGTAATCTCAAGCCCTACGGAGGGAATGCCATCTTCGTTTTTGGTTTTTAAAGAAACTCCGTTTTTGGCCATTTGCCTCTCGTTCCCAAGCTCAGCTTGGGAACGGATTGAACGGGAAACTCAGCTTCCCGCGCGCGAACATCGTGATTTTTCGCGCCCCGATAATTGCGTTACAAATTCTTCCCCATTCGCGGAGTTTACACGGTAAAATCTTTTACTGCCTCCCATCCTACATCCCATCCTTTGAGTTCTTGAACTGTTTACTCAACGTTATGCCCTGAAACTGATACGAGGAGCCTATCTTAGGACCGTAGATTTTATGCGGCACGTCCATCATCTTCTCGAAAAAGAGTTTGCAGAAGGTCTGTCCGTCGGCGATCATAAATGGCACGTCGTGCGCCCTCACCTCCAGAACGGCCTTTGTGCCCTTGACCTCGCCCTTTGCGCCGAAACCGAAACCCGGGTCGAAAAATCCCGCGTAGTGGGTCCTCAACTCTCCGCTGCCGGCCTCGTAAGCGACCATCTCAGCCGCGTACTTTGGAGGCACGCGGATCTTTTCCTTTGATGATAATATATAGAACTCTTCCGGCTCAAGTATCAGAGCGCCCTTGGGGTTCCTGCACAGCGGCTCCCAGAAATCAAGGATATTATAATGGTTCGCCTTGCTCAAATCAACCACGTGGCTGTTCTTCTTCGACTTATATCCCAATATTCCGCTCTCGTGGTCGCCGTTCAAGTCAACGCTCATAAAAAGCCCGTTGGATATCTTGGTGTCAACGGGGGTCAACTCCCTATCCCCGTTGTAGAGAAGTCCGGTCGCCTTATTAAGCGCCTTGAGATTACCATCCGTCAGCGTGCAATCCCCGCTCATAAGCCGCAGCTGCACGAGAGAAAGACCCGTCTTTACCTTTATGGTGAAGGAGCGCGGCATGACCTCCACGAAGAGTTTTCCTTTGTAACCCTGCCTTATATCGTCAAACCGGGCGCTGTTGTCCGTAAGCACGCGGGCGAAGACGTCGAGCCTTCCGGTGGTGCTCTTGGGGTTAGCCCTGCCGTGAACGTTAGGCGGCAGGTTCAACTCCTCCAAAAGCGGGATGAGGTAGACGTGCCCGCGCTCAAGTATTCCGCCGCGTGTTAAATCCATCTCGTACATGACAAGGTCTGAGCCGTAGGAATCCGGCGTGGAGAGCTTTTCCATGACCGAAGACGACTCCGGCAGAAAGCTCGAAATGAGCCTGTAGGCCTTTGCCCCGAGCCTCAGGTCCATGCTCGCGGGTTGGATCTGCGCGTCTTCTATGGCCGCGCCTTTAGCGAGTATCTCTTTTTTCGAGATTGCCTTTTTAAGGGCCTGACAACTCAAGACCCCGCACTTCTCCGCGTTACCCATGACAAGTCCTCTCTTCGTCGAAGGTTGCCTTATAATACAAAAAATACGGCGCGAAAAAAAGGTTTTTTCTTTCAGCCCCGCCAAACTGCGTTCTTGACTTTTTATCCCCTCTCTGTTATTTCATAACATAATGAGAATAAAAATCCTCTCCCCCAAAAGGAAGGTCATCGCGGCCGTCGTCTGCGCAACGGCCATCTTTGTCATCGCCGCGGCCGCGTTCGGCAACAAGGGGTTTCTCGACGTATGGAGGCTTAAAAAAGACAGGGACAACATCCAAACTTACAATAAATCGCTTGAGGCTGAAAACAAAGACCTCGAAGAAAAGATACGGCTTTTAAAAACCGACAAACGCTACATCGCTTACGTCGCGCGCAAGGAACTCGGCATGATTGGCAAAGACGAAATCATGTACAAGTTCGAGGACTCAAAGACCCAAAGGACGCAGGACTCCGCCAAACAACAATAGGAAGAGCGCAAGACTCAACCTGCAACCCTGTTTTTGTGTTAAATCCCCCCCTCTTATGTTAAGCTGACGCATCCGGTTAAACCCCCCTCAATGAAAAACATTTTAAAAACGGCAGGCATACAGATGTCCGCGTCCCCATCCCTTGAGACTAATCTATCCAAGGCCGGCTCTCTCATCGCCCTTGCGGTCTCCGAAGGGGCGCGCATAGTCTGCCTCCCCCAGCTTTTCAACACCATCTGGTTCGCGCACTCGATAGACAAAAAGAATTTTTCCCTCGCCGAAACCTCCGGCGGGCACACGATAACCGCCATGCAGGAAGAGGCCCGGAAAAACAGGTGCGTCCTCATCGCGCCGATATTCGAGGAGGCATCCGGGAGTTTCTTCAACACCGCATTTGTGATAGGAGACGACGGCGAGGTCATCGGCAGATACAGGAAGATGCACGTCCCTCAGCTTCCGCTCTGGGAAGAGAGGTCTTATTTCAGCCCCGGAGACCTCGGTTTTCCGGTCTTCCAGACGCCTTACGCCGCAATCGGAGTTCAACTTTGCTGGGACGTATTTTTTCCGGAGGGTTTTAGGATACTGGCCTTAAAGGGCGCGCAGATAATATTCGCGCCCACGGCCTCGGCCTTCGAGCGCTCAAGGGGCAGGTGGGAGCGCGGGATGCAGGCCGCGGCGCACTCGAACGGGGTTTTCGTGTTCAGGGTCAACAGGACGGGGAAAGAAGACAAACAGGAATTCTACGGCAAGAGTTTTTGCGCCGGGCCTGACGGCGAATTTATCGTTAAGCCGGGCGGGTCGTCCGACGGGGTCGTGATAGCGGACGTTGACTTGGAGACGATGGCGGCGGTCAGGCGGGAGTGGGTCTTCCTGAGGGACAGGCGTCCCGGAGAATATAAAGAGATTTCGGAGAAAGAGAGATGAGGGTCAGGGTTCACGAAATAGTAAGGATAGCGGTGGAGTCCGCAATGGCCGAAGGCGCGCTCACCCTTATCAGTTTGCCTGAAATCATAATCGAGAAGCCCAAAAAAGACGGCTTCGGCGATTTCGCTACAAACGCGGCAATGCTTTTGTCCGGTGCCCTGAAAAAACCGCCGCGTGAGATTGCCTCGGTCATATCCGCCAAAATCGCCAAAAACCCTCTCGTCGAGAAGTGCGAGGTCGCAGGCCCAGGGTTCATAAACATATTTCTCAAGTCCTCTTACTGGACAAAAGTCCTCTCGGAGATAATCAAAGAAGGGGCGGGGTTCGGGAGGTCCAACGCAGGCGGCGGCAAGAAAGTCCTCTTGGAATTCGTGAGCGCAAATCCCACGGGGCCCCTCCACATAGGACACGGCCGTGGCGCGGCGGTCGGGGATTCGCTTGCCCGGATAATGGGGTTTGCGGGGTTCAAGGTGACGAGGGAGTTTTATATAAACGACATCGGCGCTCAAACGATTATCCTCGGCGAATCCGTTAAACTGCGTTTCGAGGAACTTATTGGAAAAATAATTTCATTTCCTGACAACTATTATAAAGGCGAATATGTAAAAGAACTTGCCAAGGAATTTCGAGATGAAAATGGCAAAGGCGCAAATGACATTGCGCCTTCCTCTTTTCAAAATTTCGCCGGCAAAAAGATGCTTGGGCGGATTAAAAAAGACCTTAAAGACTTTGGAGTCGAATTTGACAATTGGTATAGTGAAGGCGAACTTGTCAGGCATGAGGGTTTGGGAAAAATTTTGACTGCGATTGAAAAAACGGGCTTCACTTTCGTGGAAGACGGCGCGCTCTGGATGAAAACAAAGGAACTCGCAAACGACGACAAGGACAGGGTATTGCAAAAGGCGAATGGTGAGACGACGTACTTCTTGTCAGATGTCGCGTATCATAAAGATAAAGTTAAACGCGGCTTCGACATCCTCATAAACGTCTGGGGCGCGGACCATCACGGTTACGAGGCGCGGATACGCGCCGCATTAAAGGCGTTCGGCCACGACCCGGATATGTTGAAGATCATCTTCATCCAGCTCGTCGCGCTCATGCGCAGCGGCGCGCCCGTGCCAATGGGAAAACGCGAGGGCGAGTTCGTCACGCTCCGTCAGGTCATGGACGAGGTGGGCGTTGACGCATGCAGGTTCTTCTTTCTCATGCGAAAGTCCGACGCGCAATTAGACTTCGATCTGGAGCTTGCGAAAAAACAGGCCCCGGAAAATCCGGTCTACTACGTCCAGTACTGCCACGCGCGCATAAAGAGCATCATCGAGTTTGCGAAGGAGAGCGGGATAAATATCCCTGAAGACCCGGACGAAAATGTGTTCGGGAGACTCAAGGAAAAAGAGGAGTTCGAGCTGATACGGCATTTAAGCGCGTTTGAGGAGGTCGTCGCAAAAAGCGCAAGAGACATGGAGCCGCATAAGGTGACGTTCTATCTCACGGAACTCGCCGGGATGTTTCACCCGTATTACAACAAAAACAGGGTCGTAACCTCTGAGAAGAATCTAACGCTTGCGAGACTGCTGCTTTGCAAGGCCGTTGCCACGGTCGCCGCAAACGGCCTAACGCTCCTCGGCGTAAACGCGCCGGACAAGATGTAGCTGAAGCCTATAAACAGACAAGCATCATGCAAGGCATTATCCGAAGCCCGTTAGCCGATAACGACAAACGCCCTGCGCAGCAGGCTGAAAAACCTTGACTTGGTTTCAAAAGAAATATTAAAATATTGGACTTCAATCAGACGGCGCTGAGAAACTCTGCGCCGGGGTTGACGGCGACCTGATGACAGGGGCGCCGCAAACGTTTAAGCCGTTTCCATTCCCAGGTAGCTCAGCCGGCAGAGCGGGTGGCTGTTAACCACCATGTCGGGGGTTCGAATCCCTCCCTGGGAGCCAGAAATTTAAAAAGGGGGGCGCAGTTTTTTTGCGCCCCCCTTTTTAAATTACTATTCCAATGACGGATTCGAACCCGGCGGCTTCAGCCGCCATGGGTTCGACTGGCCGCCCGCCGCAGCGAAGCGAGGCGGGCTTTAAAAATGAAGTCTCACACCCTTCCAGAACAAATCCGAAGGATTTGATCATCCCTCCCTGGGAGCCAGTAATTTAAAAAGGGGGGCGCAGTTTTTTTGCGCCCCCCTTTTTAAATTACTATTCCAATGACGGATTCGAACCCGGCGGCTTCAGCCGCCATGGGTTCGACC
>JACRCC010000087.1 GCA_016234405.1 Deltaproteobacteria bacterium
CCCGGCCGTTTTATGAAATTCTTTTGAATGAGGTAAAGACATATCTGGATAAGAAAAATGTCGAATCCGGAGGTGATGTCGTTTAACCATCCCTTCTAAACGCCCTCATCGCCGGCTCTATCTCCGTCCTTATTGTCCTCTGCTTTGCGCTCATCCATAAGACCGTTCGTTTTTTTCACGTTGCCCGCGGCGTAGTCTATACTGTCGTGGTTTACTTCGTCTACAGCCTATCCAAATCGCAGGGGCGTTCTTTGCGGGTATCTCTGCGCCCTTTGAGATTTGAGTTGGGGGTATGGCGTGGACATCACGCGATAATTTTGATAATATTTAAAGTGGGGCTATAATCATTTTATACACCCATACAAAAGATATGCTTACGGACAGGGCAAAAAAAGAGCTTAAAAAGACGCTTGCTCCCACAAATCTTTCTTTTGAGAAGGAAGACCTCGTTTGCTACGCCTACGACGCCACCAACTCGCCGATGCTCCCTGACGCGGTCGTGTTTCCTGCCGCCGCGCAAGAGGTCTGTGCGATAGTCAGGCTTGCCTTTGTCGAGGGCTTTCCTGTCATACCGAGGGGGGCGGGCACGGGTTTTACGGGCGGCAGCGTGCCGGTTAAGGGCGGCGTAGTGGTCTCTTTCGAGAGGATGAACCGGATAATCGAGATAGACGCGGATAATCTCGTTGCAACGGTCGAGCCGGGCGTCGTAACGTGGGAACTCCAGCAGGAGGCTGCGGCAAAAGGTCTTTTTTATCCGCCCGACCCCACGAGCCTGAAGTTCTCGACCATCGGAGGCAATATCGCCGAGAACGCTGGAGGCCCGCGCGCCGTAAAATACGGGGTAACGCGAGACTACGTGCTCGGGTTGGAGGTCGTTGTGCCGACCGGCGAGATTGTAACAATCGGCGCGCGCACGGCCAAGGGCGTCGTAGGATATGATATCACGAGACTCATCGTAGGCTCCGAAGGCACGCTCGGCATGGTTACCAAGGCACAATTGAGGCTCCTGCCTTTGCCGCAGGCGGGGCGCACGATCTTCGCGGTATTCCCAGCTCTCAAAGACGCGGCTGCCGCCGTATCGCGGATAATCAAGGCGCGGATAATACCGTCAACGCTTGAGATAGTGGATTCCACGAGCATGAGGTGCGTTGAGGAGTACGCCGGAATAGGCCTGCCTAAGACGGGGTCATTTCTCCTTATAGAGGTGGACGGGGGCATCGAGGGCGTTGAAAGAGAGGCAGAGGAAATCAGAAAAATATGCGTGGAGACAAACGCGGCCTCCGTCGAGGAGGCGACGGATAAGAAGGCCGTGAAAGACCTCTGGAAGGCAAGGAGGGCCATATCCGCGTCCCTTTTCAGGATAAAGCCGAATAAGATTAACGAAGACATAGTCGTGCCGAGGTCAAGTATCGTGGAACTCGTCTCCGGCATCGAGGAGATTGCCGCAAGGAGGGGGCTTTTAATCGCCTGCTTCGGGCACGCGGGGGACGGCAACATCCACGTGAACATCATGTACGACAAAAAAATCGTCAAAGAGGCGCAATCGGCGCAATCGGCCACGACGGAAGTTTTTGAACTGACGCTCTCTCTTGGCGGCACCATCTCAGGCGAGCACGGCATCGGGATAACAAAATCCAAATACCTTGACATGGAGTTGACCCCTGCGGTTATCGAGATGATGAAGAAGATTAAAATGACGTTAGACCCCAAGGGCATAATGAACCCGGGTAAGATTTTTCCGGAGGGCGTTGGGCCGGTCTTTAAAAAGACCGCCGCAAATTAAGATGGATAAGCTCAAGGGATTAACAACCGAGACGGAAAAATGCGCGCGCTGCGGGACGTGCAGGTCAACGTGCCCAACGTTCAGGGTGCTTGGCCGCGAGGGCGCGAGCGCGAGGGGAAAACTCTCGCTCATTAGGGCTTACCTCGGCGGTGAGGTATCCGGCAAAGGCGTCTACGCAAGACACATCAAGGAGTGCGCGCTTTGCGGCGCGTGCAAGGACTCGTGCCCCAACGGGGTTGACACGGTAGGCGTTTTTGCCGCTGCGCGCTCCGAGCTTGCCGCCAGAGAGGGTTTGCCGTTTGCCGCGTCGTTTATAATGAAGAGCCTTCTCGAACCCGGCAGGCTCATGCCCGCTGCGCTCAAATTCGCATCGAGATTGCAGGGGCTTTTACTCAAGGATTCTTCGGTCGAGAGCGGATTGCTGCCGCGTTTTTCCCTGCCCGTCGTGGGCGACAGCCGTCTCCTGCCGCCTCTGGCCAAAGTTTTTTTTCTGGATATGCCGGAGGTTAGGGCGTTGCCGGAAACCAACGGCAAAGACGCTTCCATAAAACAAATCAACGTAGCGTTCTACGCCGGGTGCGGGGTGAATTACCTTATGCCTGAAACGGGTTTGTTTTCGATAAGGGCGTTGAAGAGGGCGGGCGCGTCCGTAACCGTGCCGGCCTCGCAGATATGCTGCGGTATGCCCGCGTATTCGATGGGAGACGTTGCGACCGCAAGGGGCATGGCGTTGAAGAACTTGGAGGTCTTTGAACGGGGGGGATTCGATTTTATCGTCACCTCGTGCGCGACGTGCGGTTACGCGCTCAAGACCATGTTCAAGAAATTGCTCGGAGACGACGCGGCCCTGAAAGACCGCGTAGCGGCGTTTTCGTCGAAGGTGAGAGACTTGAGCGAGATGCTCGTAAATGAACTGCGTTATAAGGTGTTTAAGGGAGAAGTGTCCGGCAAGGGTTCAGGCAAAAAAATAACCGTTACGTATCACGACCCCTGCCATCTCAACAGGGCGCAAGGCATCCGCAGGGAGCCGAGGGAGATGCTCGCAAACGCCCCGGGCGTCGAGTTTAAAGAGATGAAGTTCCCGTGCGCTTGCTGCGGTCTGGGCGGCGGGCTTTCCACCACCAACTACGAACTCTCCATCGAGATAGCCCGGAGAAAGGCGCAGTCCGTAAAGGACTCCGGGGCCGACGTGCTCGCAACCGCCTGTCCGGGATGTATCGTGCAGCTGCGCGACGCGATGCACAGATACGGGGTTGACGTTAAAGTCGTCCACGTCGTGGATCTTCTCTGAGTTGATAATAAGGAATCGGAAGTGGGGAGCGGTAAAGTCTTTCCCATTCCCTGCCCCCAATTATAATGACATATTTCGCCTTTTGCATTCACAACCACCAGCCTGCCGGAAACTTCCCCGAGGTTATCGCAGAGGCTTATGAGAATTCATATCTGCCTTTTCTCAAGACGCTTTCAAAATACCCCACGCTCAAACTGACCTTGCACACGTCCGGCTTTCTTCTCGATTGGATTGCCGAGAACCGTCCGGAATACATCGCGCTCCTCTCCGGGATGGTATCAAGCGGACAGGTCGAGATAATGGGCGGCGGCCATTACGAGCCGATATTATCCGTCATACCCGAGTGCGACGGGACTGCCCAGATAAGACTCATGTCTGCGCGGATAGAGCAGATCTTCAAGACCCGTCCTAAAGGCCTGTGGCTTGCCGAGAGGGTCTGGGAACCAAGCCTGCCCACGATGCTTAAAAAGGCCGGCGTCGAGTATATCCTCGTGGATGATTTCCACTTCATAAAGTCAGGTCTTGAGCGGGAAGCCCTCGGCGGTTACTACATAACCGAGGACCAGGGAAACGTAATAAAGATATTCCCCGGAAGCGAAAGGCTCAGGTATCTCATCCCCTTTAAACCCGTGGAGAGCGTTGGGGATTATCTCAAAAACCTCAAGGGATTTTTAAGACGCGGCAACGCCGCCATATACGGCGACGACGGAGAAAAGTTCGGGGTTTGGCCCGGAACCCACAAGTGGGTTTACGATGAAGGCTGGCTCAACGGATTTTTCAAATGGGTCGCAGACAACGGCGAGTGGCTCAAACCCGTCACCCTTTCGGAGTATCTCGATAAAGAACTGCCTCTTGGCAGGGTGTATCTGCCCGCCACGTCGTACATGGAGATGGGCGAATGGGCCTTGCCGCCGGAGGCGTCAAAGGCGTATACCGCGCTTGCAGAGGATGTAAAAAAAGAGAACCACGGCGAGCGGATAAGCAGATTTTTGCAGGGCGGCCAATGGAGGAATTTTCTCGCCAAATACCCGGAATCCAATTGGATGCACAAGCGGATGCTTTACGCGAGCGCCATCGTGAACGGCGCAGAGGCGCTCGCCGGGGCGCGGGAGGCAAAAGGATTTTTATTTAAAGCGCAGTGCAATGACGCATACTGGCACGGGGTCTTCGGCGGGCTTTATCTGCCGCATCTGCGCGCAAGCGTTTATGAAAACCTCATAAAGGCCGAGGAGGCCGTGGGGCAACGCAGCCCCCTTGACGTAACGCTCTTTGATTTGGACGCCGACGGAAAGGCCGAGGTCATCGTCAAGACTCCGAACGTTTCCCTTTTTTTTAGCCCCGCCCTCGGCGGCAGCCTCATTGAGATGGATTACCTGCCTTGCGCCGTAAACGTCTCCAATACCCTCTCGAGGTGGTTCGAGGGGTATCACCACAAACTTACAGGGAAGCAGGATGAGACGCATGGACATGAGGCAAAGAGTATCCACGACGTCGTCAGGAGTAAGGCCGACGGCCTTGAAAAATTCCTCAAGTTCGATTCAAGGCGCAGGGCCTCGTTAGTTGAACACTTCATAGGAATGAACGAGACGTTAAAAAAGTTTTCCGAGAATGAGCATAAGGAATTGGGCGATTTTTGCGGTATGCCTTATGACGTGTCCATTGACAAAGAGGAGGTGATATTCACAAGGCAGGGGCGCGTGTTAGACGATGATTTTTTTGTTAAAAAAGAGATTGTCTTTAACGACGCGGCATCCTTCAGCGTCGTCTATGACGTAAAAGGCCAAAACGCCCCGGCGCAGACCCTCTTTGGCGTCGAGTTCAACCTGATGCTGCCGTGCTGCGACGGACCTGCTTGCCATTACGAGTTCGACTCCGGGCAAGCGCGCGGCGACATCGGGCTTGGCAGCGTCGGCGAGATGGATGCGCTGAAAAAGATAACCCTCGTAGACGCTTACAGGTTGGTCTCCGTAACCATCGAGACCGATATTAGCGCAAGGCTTTGGAGGTTTCCAGTGCATACGGTCTCTCTTTCCGAGGCCGGTTTTGAGAGGATATATCAAGGGTCGTGTCTTTTATTTCTCTTTCAGTTGAACGCAACAAACGGCGGCGCGCCGCTAAAAGTCCGTTTTGACGTGCGACTTGCAAAACAACCCGGAACCGGGGGAGCACCCCCTTCGGCTTGACACCACAGGAGACATTCCGTAGCTCAGGCATTCAGGCCTGATAATATCAGGGCTAAAGCCCTGAGCTACGGGTCTGTAGGAGGCAGGATGTGAAAAAAACGCTTATAAAAAAGATAGAGCACGTAAGGCTGGTCATCTTCGACGTTGATGGGGTTATGACCGACGGCCGTATTCATTATACGGATCAGGGCGTGGAGATAAAGTCCTTTAACGTGAAGGACGGGCACGGGATAAAGCTCCTCATGCGTGCCGGCATAGAGGCCGGTATCATCACCGCGCGCCAATCAAAGACAGTTGACGTGAGGGCGCGGGACCTCGGAATAACTATTGTCGCTCAGGGCAGAAAGGACAAATTAGAGGCCTTTGAAGAGATTATAAAGAAACAGGGGATTAAGCCGGAAGAGGCCGCTTATGTGGGAGACGACGTGGTGGATTTGCCGGTGCTCAGAAGGGTGGGTTTTTCGGTTGCCGTGTCCGACGCGGTGGACACGGTTAAAGCCGCCGTGGATTATGTAACAAGAAAGAAGGGCGGCAACGGTGCGGTAAGGGAGGTGGTAGAGCTTATTTTAAAGGCACAGGGCAAATGGGATTCGGTGATGGAGAGGTATCTTAGGTAGCTCAGACCTTTAGGTCTGAGATTTTCAGGTCTGCCCCAGCGCACGACGGCAGGCTTTACCAGTATAGAGGATAGGGTAAGGACAAGGAAGGTAACGGTGGAGGAGAGGCTTAACGGCTCCTTGCGTATGACGAGCGACGGCGCAAGGCTCCGGCACAATAGGGGACATTTTTATTTTGGAGAAAAGGGGACATTTGTAAATTGGCTTGACAAGGGCTTTTTTATTGACAATAAGACGGCCAAAATAGTAAATTGCAATATTCTACAGAGCGCTTAATAATACAGAGGAGCCCGCGATGGCAGTAATAATACCGTTTAGAGGGGTTCTTTACAATACGGCGAAGGTGGGAAAAATAAGCAGCGTTATTGCGCCGCCTTACGACGTAATATCGTCCAAGTATCAGGACGAACTCTACGCGAGACACCCAAATAACTTCGTGCGGATCGAACTCAACAAGACCGCGCCGGAGGACAAAGAGGGCAGCGACAGGCACTCGCGTTCCGCCGAACTCCTTAATAAGTGGATTGCCGAGGGGGTGCTCAAAAGGGACGATAAGCCGGCTATATACTACTATACGCAGACCTATAAGTTGAAAGACGTTACAACGCAGGTGCGAAAGGGTTTTATCGCGCTTGCCAAACTCGAAGACTTGGGAAAGGGTATCCACCCGCACGAGAAGACGCTTTCAGGCCCAAAGGCCGACAGGCTTAAACTCATGCAGGCCACCGACTCGAACATGAGCTGTATATTTTCGCTTTATTCGGAGCCAAAGTTAACGATAAACAGCCTCATTGAAACGTCGCTAAAGGGCGCTGCTCCGAGCATAGACGTCCGTGACGACGAGGGCGTTGAAAATAGGTTCTGGCGGGTTGTGGACGCGGACGTTATTTCCAAGGTTGCGATGGCGATGGACAACAAGGCGCTTTTCATCGCGGACGGACATCATAGGTATGAAACCGCGCTTAACTACAGGAACATGATGAGGGAGTCTTCAATCAAGGGTGGGATAACTCCCAAGCACACGGGCGCCGAGCCGTATAACTTCGTGATGATGTATTTCTCGAATATGGATGATCAGGGCATGACGATATGGCCCACGCACAGGGTCGTGCACGGCCTGCAGGGTTTTACTGCCGCCGGGTTTCTTGGAAAATGCAGGGAGCACTTCAACGTGCGCGAGTTCAAATTCTCGGACTCCGGCGAATACGGGTCGGTGAGGAACGAATTTTTGAGTAATCTCGAGGCGTCCGGAAAGGGCAAGATATCCATCGGCCTCTCCATACGCGGGGCAGGGTCTTACTACGTCTTGATACTCAAGGCTAAGGACACCATGCAGAAGGTCTTTGGCAACACTATCCCTGACGTATTCAAGAACCTCGACGTGACGGTGCTGCATTCCCTTATCCTCGGCAGGGCGCTCGGCATCTCGCAGGAGGCGCAGGAAAAGCAGCAAAATCTCCTCTACGTAACGCGCTGTGACGATGCCCTGGACGCCGTCAACAAAGACAACAATCAGCTCGTATTTCTTTTGAACCCAACAAGGGTCGAACAGGTCAAGGCCGCGGCAGAGGCAGGGTTCGTCATGCCGCAGAAATCCACCTATTTTTACCCTAAGCTCCTCTCAGGTCTCGTCATAAATCTGTTAGACGGCAAACAGCCCAAGCAAGTAATGGATACCTCAAAGGTTTAACCCCATGTTTTGCGCGCTGCGCGATGCGTGTCTCGAATATATTGGGCCGTACAGATACATGCACGGGACAACCGGGCAGAGGATGACCTCCGATACGCTGCGGCTTTCCGAATTCGTATTACCCCTGAAACAAAACGACTCCGTCATTGACCTTGGCACTGGCGCAGGGGTCTTGCCGCTTATCTTCGCCGCGCGCTCAGGCTGCGCGAATATCAAAGGCGTGGAGGTGATGGATGGCGCTTCGCAGACCGCGCGGCAAAACGTCGCCGCAAACGGACTGACGGGGCGCATTGCAATACTCAAGATGGATTTGAGGAAATTGCCGGAGGTCTACGGGGAAGGTTCGTTTTCGGTCGTCGTGAGTAATCCGCCTTACGTTAAGGCCGGCGCAGGCAGGGTAAGCCCGGTAAAAGAGAGGGCTGTTGCCCGGAGCGAGCAGATGTGCACGCTGCCTGAACTCATAAAGGTATCAAAACACCTTGCGGGAAAATCCGGCAGAATATGTTTTGTGTTTCCGGCGCGCAGACTCCAAGAGATGCTCTCTACCCTCGGCTCGGCGGGACTTAAACCGCGCAGGTTGAAGTTCATCAATACACAAAGTGAGAGACCGGCAAGACGGTTTTTGATAGAGGCTTAACGGCCGTGAATCGTGAATCGCTTCACGTCTCACGGTCTTTATCTCTCCGCCTAAGCCGGCTATACCCCCTCTTCCATCGCCTTTTTTATGGCTGCCTTCAATCCGTCGTCTTTTACCGGATGAACGGTCTTTTCGATAAATTCTTTTTCCGCTGCGCTTAACTGTTTTTTCTCCTTCGGTGCGTCCCGCTGCGCGGAGGGCGTTGGTTTGAAACACCCAATCCTAAAGACTATCTCCGAGACAACCGCTTCGCCCATCTTTTGGTTGAGCCTTTTAATTATCTCTTCTCTCCTGTAGTTCAACTCCGTCATCCATGTCGAGGAGAGGACGGCGCAGTAAAGCGTCTTTCCGATGAGGTTTTGCGGAATGGAGTTTTTTGCGATGACCTCCCCGACGCATTCCGGCCATGCCTTTTTTAAGCGGTATTCCTTTATTTTTTCCGCTATGCCGAGGGATGCAAGCGATGACGCGAGGATGTCTGAGACGGGTACCGGCGAATAGTTTTTGTTTGCCGTTGTGCCGCTTGGCCGGGTTCGACGCGGGTTATGCCTCCCGCGTTTGTCATCTTTCATTTGAAGACACCGTTGTGCTGTTGAGTTTGCCGCCGAGGAACTGCCCTGCTATGGCGCCGGCCGCTATCACTGGAATTACGCGGTAATCAAGCCCAGCGACCGTGCGTAGGACGTATATGAACGGTATCGGCAGGTGGATATAAGCGAACCACTTGACGGAATATTTTTTCGTCTTTATCCTCAGGTATCCGAACGGAAGGTTGAGGACAAGGGCGGCGGCTGTAACGAGCGCGATTGAAACGAAAAACCCGAAGGAATTCATCTCAATAAAATATCAAAAAAATGCACGCGGTGTCAAACGGTATAAACCGCACGACGTTTACAGGGCATTTCTAAATTGGCTGGACACAGACGCATTCTTGTCTTGACAAATTCACGAAAAAGGTTTAAAATTTTTTTGGTTCATTTAAGTTGCATTATAAGGTGAAAGGGTGTTTTTAATGACGGTAACTCATAATGACGACGATTAAAATGACGGCAACCAAGAACTTATCCTGCACCTCCCCCGGCCCCCGTTTTATTGCCGGCGCGGCGTTTTTCATCGCCATCTGCCTCTCGCTTGCTGCCGCCGGTCAGTCGTATGCCGAGGCCAACGCCGCGAAACTCACGTACAAGGAAGGCAGCGTTTCCGTGAGCCGCAATGGGGCCGCTTTCGCGGAGGCGATGAACGGCCAGAGGCTCCTTGAGGGCGATATGGTCAAGACCGGGAAGGACGCAAAGGCGACCTTGACCCTCAACGAGAACTCGACCATCAACATGGGGCCTGAATCAAGGCTTGAGATAAAACAGTATATTTTCAACTACGACACCGAAAAGAGAAATGTGGTCGTTAAGGGCTATTCAGGCAAGATGCGTTTCGTGGTATCGAAGATATTTAAGGCAAGCGCCACGGGGGGCCGAACCGCGTGGAACGATTCGAACTTCATCGTTCAGACGCCGACCGCGACAGCCGGCATCAAGGGCACGGAGTTCGTCATAGTCGTAAGCGCGAAGCATACGTATTTTGCGGTATTCAGCGGCGCAATATCCGCGAAGAACATATTAGGCCAGTATAAGGGGGAGGTGCTCCTCGGGGCGAACCAATCATCGGTAGTCAAGTATAATGCCTCGCCCAAACCGGCTTCCGACGTGACGCCTCAGCAAAAGCAAAATCTCATGACGGATACCACGCCTGCCTTGATGGCTAAGAAGGACGCAGGGCCTCAAGGCGCGTCCGAGAAGAAAGAGCAATCCGAGAAGAAGGAGAAACCGGACAAGGCGGACAAGGATAAGTCCGAGGCAAAGTCAAAGGAAAAGGCCGCCAAAGAGCAATCCGACAAGCAGGAGGCCGCAAAGATAGCCAAAGACGCGGCAGAGGGCAAAAAGACCGGAGATATAATAGACGGCTTGATAGATTCCGGGAAAAACGTTGACGAGGCCGTAGCATTGGCCATCAAGGCCGGCATTGACCCGGCTACCGTCATTTATACGGCGATAGTTAAGGAATACTCCAAAGAAAAAGTCGTAGAGGGCGCCCTCGAGGCCGGGGTAAAGACCTCCGTTGTAGTGAAGACCGCAACGGACGCCGGCGCCGCGAAGAAAGAGATACTCGCCGCGGCAATGGACGCGGGATTGTCCAAAGAGGACATGGTAAAGCTCGCGGACGCCGTGGCTAAAACCGACACCACAAGCGGCGATACAAGCGGCGACACGGTGCTCGGCTTTACCGCCCCGGAGGAACCCGTGACAGTGACCGTGATTTATGTCGCGACCGATACATATACGATAAGCGGAGGGGGCGGCACCGCTTCTTCAACCTCGATAGCCTCTCCGGTTGTCCCGTAATAAAAAACGGTTATCGGTTATAGCAGCTCAGGGCTTTAGCCCTGATAAAGTCAGACCTAAAGGTCTGAGCTACAGGCCTGAGCTACAACCAATATACAAGGGTGGGCGGCGCCACATGTCGTGTCCCGCAGATAGAAGATGGACTTTAGACGGATGCCTTTGTTTGAAAAGGCTTGACATCCGGCAGGCGTTGTAATATAAGTAGTACGACAATCGAATAACGGATATCTTATCCAGAGTGGCAGAGGGACTGGCCCTATGAAGCCACAGCAACCGGCGCGTAAACGCGACAGGTGCTAAATCCAGCAAGGCGGCGTTGCCTTGGAAGATAAGAAAGGTATTTAACCTCTTCTTAGCTTTAAGACAAGAAGGGGTTTTTTATTGCATAAAACCTACAACCGTTTAAGGGGGAAGAATAGAATGGGTTACATGCTGGGGTTGAAGTGCAGGGAGTGCGGAAAAGATTATCCGGGCGAGGCCATCCATGTGTGCGAGTTGTGTTTCGGCCCTTTAGAGGTCAGCTACGATTACGCAAAGATTAAAGGGGCCGTCTCAAGGGATATTATCGAGAAACGGCCTCCCAATATGTGGAGATACAGGGAACTGCTGCCGATAGAGGGCGAGCCGACGGTAGGGATGCAGGTCGGTTATACGCCGCTTGTTCGGGCAAAAAACCTCGCCAAGGCCCTCGGCGTAAAAGAGCTTTACATAAAAAACGACGCGGTCAACTTCCCCACGCTTTCATTCAAGGACAGGGTCGTCTCGGTTGCGATATCACGCGCAAAGGAGATGGGCTTTAACATCATATCGTGCGCCTCCACCGGCAATCTCGCCAATTCCGTGGCGGCCAACGCCGCGGCCTGCGGCATGGAGAGCTACGTCTTCATACCGTATGACCTTGAGAATACCAAGATTCTCGGCACGCTCATCTACGGCGCCACGGTCGTCGGGATAAAAGGCACTTATGACGAGGTCAACAGGCTCTGCTCCGAGATAGCCGGCAAATACGGCTGGGCATTCGTCAATATCAACATAAGACCGTATTACGCGGAAGGGTCGAAAACCTACGGCTACGAAATAGCCGAGCAGCTCGGCTGGAGGCTCCCCAAGCACATAGTCGTGCCAATGGCCGGAGGGTCTTTGATAACCAAGATTTGGAAGGCGTTCAAGGAGTTTCACAATTTAGGGTTGGTAAAAAACCTCGACACAAAGGTCTACGGCGCGCAGGCAACGGGCTGCGCCCCGATAGTCAACGCCGTCAAGGAAGGCACGGAACTTATAAGGCCCGTGAGGCCCGCTACCATAGCCAAGTCGCTCGCCATCGGCAACCCGGCTGACGGTTATTATTCCGTGAAGACCATAACCGGCAGCGGAGGATGGGCTGAGAGCGCGACCGATGAGGAGATAATTGACGCCATGAAGCTTCTCGCCGAGACCGAGGGCATATTCGCGGAGACCGCCGGAGGGGTTACGCTCGGAGCGGCCAAGAAACTTATCGAGCAAGGGAGGATCCCCAAGGACGAAGCAATAGTTTTGTGCGTTACCGGAAACGGCCTAAAGACGCAGGAGGCCCTCTACGGCAAGCTGGGTGAGTTTGCGATAATCAACGCGAAGTTATCCGAGTTCGACGACCTTGTTAAGGTAAACGGCAGGGCCTACGCGATGAAGGGATAGCATCTCAGGGCTATGATGAACGCTTCCTTATCCCCCTCCCCCTTTATGGGGGAGATGGGTAACGGATGTAAAGACATGCTAAGGCATGTCTTTACGGGTGGTGGCAGCCCTGAAAAACTCAGGCCTGAAGGCCTGAGCTACAACCAAATATACAAGGGTGGGCGGCGCCACCTGCCGTGTCTCGTAGCTCAGGGCTTTAGCCCTGACTTAAATCCGTTTAAGGACGATTTTTTACCTTCACCGATAACCGATAACCGTTAACCGATAACTTTTTTGTCTTTGCCGATAACCGATAACGGCTTTGCGCCGCTGTCCTTGCAGCGGCGCATTTTGCGTTTGCGGGCAGGGGGGCGATAATTTTTTTCTGTAATTCGATTCCGGTTTTCTGATATGATATAAAAATCCGGCTTGCGCCGGACGCAACGCATATATCCAAGGAGCACAATACCGCCATGACGGACCATTTTATCGAAGATAAGACCACCAAGGTCGCCGTAAAACTCGAGGGCGTTGCGGAGAAGGTAGACTTTAACGACCTCAAGACCGGCGGCTTCATAAAGCAGAGGCAAAAAGACCTTTTTACCGTGAGGATGCGTTGCCCGGGCGGAAGGATGGACACCAAAAGGCTCGTGGAGATAGCCAAACTCGCGGAGAAGTACAGCAAAAAGGGCGTCGTGCACTTCAGCTTCAGGCAGTCCCTCGAGATACTCTACGTGGACTACAAGGACTTCAACGCCCTCGTCGGCGAGCTTGAAAAAATCGGCCAGAAGGTCGCCTCCTGCGGCCCGAGGGTGAGGGTGCCCACGGCCTGCGGCGGGTGCGAGTACAACCCCAACGGCCTCACGGACACGCAGAAGATGGCCGAGATGGTTGACAAGAAATTTTTCGGCATGCCCACGCCGCACAAGTTCAAAACGTCCTTTTCAGGATGCCCGATAGACTGTGCGCGCACAAAGGAGATGGATTTTGGTTTTCAGGGCATAGTCGAGCCGCTCTGGGAAGAGACGAACTGCACGGGTTGCACCATCTGCTCCGAGGCCTGCAAGGAAGACGCCATCGAAGCGGACGCGGACACGGGTAAACCCATCTTCGACTCGAAAAAGTGCATCTATTGCGGAGACTGCATCCGCGCATGCCCCACCGAGGCGTGGAGGGCAAAGCGTTACGGACACATCGTGAGGATAGGCGGCAAGCACGGCAGGCATCCGATGGAGTCCGTTGAGGTATGCAGGTTTCTGCCGGATGAAAAGGTGCCGGAGGCAATAAAAAAGACGGTGGAGTGGTATAACGCCAACGGCAAACGCGGGGAGAGGATAGGCAACGCCTTGAAGCGCGTTGGGCTTGAAAAATATTTAGAGTTCATGGGTCCGGTCTTCGCGGACGTGGCGCCTGCCGCGACGGCGCGCGCCTACGTTCCGAATTTTAGCGTGAAACAGGGCGGATAAACCAGTTGTAGGTTGGGTCAAGCGCGCGCCTCGCGGCGACGCGGGCAGCAGACCCAACATTTCAAAGCGAGGTGCGTTGTGGGCGACGTAAAGGTTGATGCGCAGCTTGATTTGCGGGGCGTGGTCTGCCCCATAAACTTCGTAAAGACCAAGCTCAAACTCGAATCAATGGAGGCCGGAGAGGTCCTTGAGCTTACGCTCGATTCCGGTGAGCCGATACAGAACGTCCCTAAGAGCATAAAGGAAGAGGGGCACAAGATACTTGAGGTAAAAAAGGAAGACGGCTTTTTCAGGCTGAAGGTGCAGAAGGGGGAGTAATACTCTCTTAGCCTATGCTTTAAGCTCGTTAAAACACAACGGAGGTTTTTAAAGATGCCGGTAAAGGTAAGGATACCCACGCCGCTCAGGAAGATAACGAACGGTTCGGACGAGGTCGCGGCAGAGGGGCGCAACGTGGCCGAACTATTAAGCGACCTCGAGGCCAAGTTCCCCGGCCTCAAGGAAAGGATATGTGAGCCTGACGGCAAGCTCCGTAGGTTCGTGAACCTCTATCTCAACGACGAGGACATCAGGTTCAAGAAAAATATGGAGACCGAGTTGAAGGACAATGACGAGGTCTCGATAATACCGGCCATCGCCGGAGGGTTTTAGTTGGTTATCGTTCCCACGCTCCAGCGTGGGAACGTAGTCCTGGACGCACACATAGAAACCGAGGGATTCGATAGTCCCTCTGTCCGACAGACACAAGGAGAGAGTAATTGAAAAAGCGCTATTATCTCACATACCCCAAGGAACTCGTAAAAGAGCCGCTCTTGTATAACGTCGGCCAGAAGTTCAAGGTGGTAACGAACATAAGACAGGCCACGGTCTCCGACACAATCGGACTCGTGGCCCTCGAGCTTGAAGGAACGGAGGCTGAGGTTGAAAAGGCCGTGAAGTTTTTGACGGACAAGGGCGTAAAGGTCGAGCCAATCGAGTTGGACGTCATAGAGTAGGGTTTCTTGTAAACGGGGGGTGAACACCGAGGGTGTTACCTGTACTGCTCCCCCCAAGGAGAGGTAACGATGTCGGAGCCAGAAACCCTCCCAAAAAATAGGCGATGTGGCGAACTCCGAGGCTACTTAACTCTCCTGCTGTCCGTTGTCGTTTGCCCCCGTATGACAAGTCCCCATCGCCCCTCCAAAAGGTCTCCCTGATTTCCATCATATCCTTATCTCGACAATTCCACTAAGGTATTCGTAGGGCAAAAAGCGTTGCGTTCCCACGCTGGAGCGTGGGAACGATAAGGCGTCATTTAAAATATCTTGACAAGACGACTCAAGTATTATAAACTTGACAAACTTGCTAAGGTATTTTAATCGTTCTATAGTCAAGGTAGTCCCTTGATATATCAGCAAATTATGGTCTCCGGGGGTTTTTATGACAATGCACAAGTTAGCCGAGGCTGCGGTGAGGCATTCGGCATATTCCAATGTCAGGCAAACCGTTCTCGATCTTGTCGGGAACACCCCGCTCGTCAAGATAAACAGGATAACCAAAGACCTTCCGAAAGATGTCGAGGTCTACGCTAAACTTGAGTGCTTCAACCCCGGCGGTTCTGTAAAAGACAGGGCCGCGCTCCGAATGATTGAGGATGCGGAGAAGAGCGGCAGGCTCACCGTTGACAAGATAATATTGGACTCCACCTCAGGCAACACGGGCATAGCGTACGCGTGGGTGGGAGCGGTAAAGGGCTACAAGGTGCGCCTTGTGGTGCCGGGCAACGCGAGCGAGGAGAGGAAGAAGATATTAAACGCATTCGGCGCAGAGGTGATATATTCAAACCCGCTCGAAGGGTCCGATGGCGCGATACGTCTCGCATGGAAGATATACGTGGAAAACCCGGACACGTATTGCAAGTTGGATCAGTACAACAACCCCTCGAACCCGCAGGCCCACTACGACACTACCGCTCCTGAGATTATCGAGCAGACCGAAGGCAGGGTTACGCACTTCGTGGCGTCCATAGGCACGGGCGGCACCATCATGGGCACCGGCAGGAGGCTCAAGGAATTCAACAAAGACATCCAAATTGCGGCAATTGAGCCGGACAGCGCTTTTCACGGGCTTGAAGGATTGAAGCACATGGCATCCTCGATAGTGCCGGGCATCTTCCACGAGAGCGAACTTGATTTAAAAGTGCCTGCGCCGACTGAGGAATCCTACGCAATGGTTAAGCGTCTTGCGCGGGAAGAGGGGATCCTCACCGGACAGTCTTCAGGGGCAGCGATGTGGGGCGCGTTTGAAATCGCAAAGAAGTTAAAAAAAGGCGTACTGGTGGTAATATTCCCGGACGGCGGAGACAAGTATCTGTCCACGCGGCTTTGGGAGTTGTAGCTCAGGGCCGTAGCTCAGGCCTTCAGCTCAGGGCCGTAGCTCAGGCCTTCAGGCCTGATAAAGTCAGACCTAAAGGTCTGAGCTACAAAGCCTGATAAAGTCAGACCGTAGCTCAGGGCCGTAGCTCAGGGCCGTAGCTCAGGCCTTCAGGCCTGATAAAGTCAGACCTAAAGGTCTGAGCTACAAAGGTAGATAAGGTTTGACCTACAAAGATAAGGAGCAATACCATGTTATTCAACATAACCGGCAGACCGCCGCTCTACATCGAGAAGGCGGCTTACGACGAGATGCTCCTCCACGCGAAAGAGGCCTACCCTCACGAGTGCTGCGGGGTCCTCGTGGGCAGCGGACTCAAGGACAAAAGGGTGTTTCAGTCCCACAGAGTCAAGAACACGAATACCGACCGCGCCAAGGACAGATACAACATAGACCCGGTCGAGATACACATCATTGACAGGTCTGCGCGGGCAGAGGGGCTCGACGTGCTCGGTTTTTACCATTCTCACCCCGACCACCCGGATAGACCCTCGGAGTATGACCGCGAATGGGGGCAGGTGGGTTACTCTTACGTCATCGTATCCGTCATGAACGGTAAGGATGTTTCTGTCAAGAGCTGGGTTATCGCCGACGAAAAAGACCCGTATAAGGAAGAAAAGATAAAGGTTACTGAACCGTGACCGTTAATGGGAGAGTGTTCAAATGGACTTCACCGATGAGCAGATAGAGCGGTATTCAAGGCACATAATCCTGCCCGAAATCGGCGGCAGGGGTCAGGCCAAACTTTTAAAGAGCAAGGTCTTCGTGCTCGGCGCCGGAGGGCTTGGCTCTCCGGCGCTCCTCTACCTTGCGGCCGCCGGGGTGGGCGCCATCGGCGTGGCCGACGGGGATTGCGTGGATATCAGCAACCTCCAGCGCCAGATAATCCACAATAACGAAAGTATCGGCAAGCCAAAGGTCTTTTCCGCAAAGGAGTCAATAGAAAAAATAAATCCCGACGTAAAGGTAATGGCCTTGCACGGACGCCTGACGGTAGAGAATATCCGCGAGGTCATACGCGATTACGACGTGGCGCTTGACGGCAGCGATAATTTTCCGACTCGTTTTTTGATGAACGACGCGGCCTTCTTCGAGCAAAAGACCCTCGTATCCGGGAGCATGTTCAGGTTCGACGGGCAGGTCTCGGTCTTCAAACCCCACAAGGGGTATCCGTGCTACAGGTGCCTGTATCCTGAGCCGCCTCCAAATGGGCTTGTGCCGAGTTGTCAGGAGGCAGGGGTTCTCGGCGCGCTTGCGGGAGTCATTGGGGTTTTGCAGGCAGTGGAGGCAATAAAAGAAATACTCGGCATCGGCGACACCCTTGCGGGAAATCTTTTGGTCTTCGACGCGCTCAAGATGTCCTTCAGAAAAGTTAAGGTGGGGAAAGACCCTGAGTGCGCGCTTTGCGGCCCGTCCGCCTCGATAAAGGAACTGAAGGCGTATGAAGAAGAGGCCTGCGAGCTCCGCGCATCCAAGTGCGAGATGTAGCAGGCCGATCCACGCCGCTTGGCGCGGGTCGGCCTGAACAAGTTAAGGCGCACGGAGATTAACCAGCAGCAAAACAGCCGCCGATGAAAAAAAAGAGCTACCTCGACAACCCGGCCACGCTCAAGATTGACCTGATGCTTAGGGGTCTTCGCATCGCCGACCCCTTAGTGAAGGCGTGGGCCTGCGGCGCAACGGGCATTGACATTATGCTGCCGGGACGCACCATCGCTAATATTCCGTGCTCCGAGGGTTTTACGGCGGCATCCCCTTACGCCATTAGGAAAAGGGGGGAGAGATATGCGATAACCGACGGCACAGGGGAGGTCGAGGTGAGCCTCGTTCCTCGGCCTAAGTTTTATGACGGAAAGACCTCCACCGGAGTGTCCTTCTCAAAGATAGCGCAGGTGCACGGCAGCCTCTTAGTCATAACGCCGTCTCCGGCGTGCGAGTTTTTTAACGCTAAGGTCGAGTGCAGGTACTGTGCCGGAAACTTCGACAGGACAGGCAAGGAAGACGCCGTATATACGGTTGAAGACGTGGTCGAGACCGTGGGCGCGGCCATTGCCGAGTTAGGCAGCCCAGTCGTGTATCTCTCCATCGGGTTTTCTCGGGACCCATCCGGAGGCATGGAGTTTTTAAGGCCATACCTTCAGGCGATAAAAAGGCATTACAACTGCCTTACGGCGGTAGAAGCCCTGCCGCCCAAGGACAATCATTGGATTGACGAGACCTACGCGATGGGCGCGGATTCGGCGCTCTACAACGTGGAGATTTATGACGAAGAACTTTTCAAGATAATCTGCCCCGGGAGAGCGACCCTCATCGGGCGGAAGAGATATTTGGACGCCCTTGAATACGCGGCAAAGATATTTCCGAGCGGCACGGTCTCGTCGCATCTCATAGTCGGCCTTGAGCCGCCCGGCTCGACGTGCCAAGGGATTGATTTTCTGACGGGGATAGGCGTGGTGCCGGTGCTGCCCATATACAGGCCCACGACTAACAAGGCCTTGCGGATTGACCCGCTCACGACCGAGATAATAATCCCGGTTTACAAGCACCTCTACAAGGCCGTCAAAACGAAAGGGATAAACCTTAACTGGGTTAGGGACTTGAGCATGGTGACGACGCCCGTTGAGCTAAAGGGTCTTGTCGAGGGCGCGGGCAAAAACGTCTCGTTGGTGGATACCTTCTACGGGACGCGGCTCGGCAAAAAGGCCGCATGGGGGATGTCCACGCTTCGCAGAAAGTTAAGGGTCAAGGGGACGCACGGACAATCGGGACATTGAGATTAGCGGAGACTTTCAATGACAGTCGAAATAGACACGCGGCCCTTGTGGCTTATAATCGCGTTGAGGGCTTTGAGGCCCATTTTTTTTGCCGCGCTCTTAGTCCTTTTTATCGCGCTCCTCTATATGCCCGCGCCCGCCGGCCTATCGCCGGAAGGCCAGAAGGCCATAGCCATATTTGCGGTATGCTTCATCCTATGGATTTCCAACGCCCTGCCGCTCGCCATAACGTCCCTATTCGCAATAGTGCTTGTGCCGCTCTTCGGCGTCCTTTCCAAGAGGGAGACCTACGCCCTTTTCGGCAACGAGGCGGTATTTTTCATCCTTGGGGCGTTTATCCTCGCCGGGGCCGTCATGCACTCGGGACTTTCCACGAGGGTCGCGCTTACCATAATGGACAGGTTCGGGGCATCCCCGAAAAGGCTCATATTGAGCATATTCCTCCTTGCCGCCGCGCTTTCGTTTTTGATGTCAGAGCACGCGGTTGCGGCCATGCTCTTTCCAATCGTATTTGAAATATCCAAGGGCCTAAACTTGAAGCCCGGCGCGTCCAACTACGGGAAACTCCTTTTTTTCTCCCTTGCGTGGGGCTGCGTGATAGGCGGCGTGGCGACGTTTCTTGGGGGCGCGAGAGTGCCGCTGGCCATCGGCATTCTCAAAGAGACGACCGGCAAGACGATAGAGTTTAGCGATTACATCATAGCGGTCTTTCCCATAGTCATAGCGCTGCTCTTTGCCGGGTATTTCATCATGACGTATTTTTTTCCGATAGACGTTACGGACATTGACAAGGCGCACAACGTGCTGGGGAAACGCATAAAGACGCTCGGAAAGATAACGTACATGGAATATGCGGTGGGGGTGGTGATGCTCGTTACCATATTGGCGTGGGTATTCCTCGGCAAGCGATTCGGGCTTGCGGGCATCGCGCTCTCATCGGTCGTGGCCCTTTTCGTCTTGAGGCTCGTGCGATGGAAAGATATCGAAGAATACGTCAACTGGGGTATAATATTGATGTATGGAGGGGCGATAATACTCGGGGCCGCGCTCGATAAAAGCGGCGCAGCGTCGTGGCTCGTAAATTCGATAATGGGCGGATGGTCGGACAGTCCGGTCGTCGTATTCGCGCTCTTATCGCTCCTCACCATCGCGCTCACCGAGGCGATGAGCAACGCGGCCGTCATAGTAATACTCCTGCCGGTAAGCATCGGGCTGGCGGATAAGCTCTCGATTGACCCGGCGGCCATGACCTATGCCATCGCGGTTCCGGCGGGACTCGCGTTCATGTTCCCGATGTCAACGCCCGCAAACGCGATAGCCGTGTCGTCCAACTACATAAGCGTCAGGGACATGGCAAAGGGCGGGTTCATCATGTGCGTATTGTCGTGGCTCGTCTTTAACCTCGCCGCCGCGTTTTATTGGCCGCTTATTGGCATGGGGTATCTGAAATGAAAAAAGCGCTGCTCGTGCTTTCCACTTCAGGCACGCCCGATAAGGTTATCGCGTATGCGGTTGACCGGGCAAAAAAAGACGGTCTGGGGCTTATCGCGCTCTACATCCTCGAGACCGGCCTTGCCACGAGCGTCTTCGACACCTTCAGCGATATAGGTTTCATCGGCGACAGACCCTCCGAGGAACTCTCTGAGGCGATAATGAAGGAGTACAGGCAGCGCGGATACGAGGAACTCGGCCGGGTGCAGGTAAAGGCAATGGAAGAGGCGGTGGATTACGACCCGGTCATGGAGCAGGGGGATTTCGTCGAGAAGACACTTGATGTCATAAGGGACAGGGATGTCTCGGTCGCCGTGCTCGTCCAGCGTAAAAAAAAGGATCTCTTCAAATACTTCAAAAGGTCTCACGCCGACGAGGTGAGGGAAAAGGCGGCCTGCGAGGTGGTAGTCTTCAACGAATCCTCTCCCCTATGATGAACGCTTCCTTATCCCCCTCCCCCCTTGTGGGGGAGGGTAGGGTGGGGGCGGGAGAGGGCGGGGTGAGGAGGACGACGAAGGTTTGGACTCCGGCGCCCCGTAGCTCAGGGCTTTAGCCCTGATAGGTAATGGGAATGACGACAAAGGTTTGGACTCCTGAAGAATTGAAAGAAGTCGCCGTTGCGCTCGAGGGCAAGCCCCCCGAAGACGCGCTTAGGTGGTCAGTTGACAACTTCAAGAGAGACGAGTTCGCGCTCGCGTGCAGCTTCGCCGAGTGCGTTACCGTTGACATGCTCTTGAAGGTTAAGCCCGATGCGAGGGTTTTTTACCTTGACACGGGACTTCTTTTCAAGGAAACATATCAGGTCGTAAAAGAGGTGGAGCGTAAATACGGCATAATAGTTGAGCGATACGCCCCTGATATTGGGCTTGAGGAGATGGCCTCCAAACACGGCCCGGAACTCTGGAAGACCAATCCCGACCTATGCTGCGACATAAGGAAGGTAAGGCCTCTAAAAAAAGTTCTCTCAACGCTCAAGCTCTGGATAACGGGGCTGCGTAGAGATGAAGCGCCGTCGCGGGGCACGGCGCCTATAGTCGGATGGGATGAGAAGTTCAATCTCATTAAGGTAAACCCCATAGCCGCATGGTCGCGCAAGCAGGTCTGGGACTATGTCACGAAATACGGCGTTCCGTACAATAAGCTCCTCGACAAGGGTTACACGTCCATCGGCTGCGAGCCGTGCACGGGTTTGGCATCCTCGGATGAGCGCGGAGGCAGGTGGCCCGGACGCGCAAAGATCGAGTGCGGACTGCATGGAGGGTAATGCCCTCTTCGAGGTTTATTCAATAAACAGGAGGACACAAAGTTGACGACGATAATTGCGCCGCACGGCGGGGTTTTGAAGGATCTCATCGCGTCGGAGAAGAAGGCCGAGGCGTTGAAGACGGAGGCCATGGGATATGTCTCATGGGATCTGACCGAGAGGCAGTTGTGGGACATAGAGATGCTTCTTTGCGGCGCGTTTTCGCCGCTTGAAGGTTTTCTCGGCAAGGACGATTACGCATCCGTCTTGAAGGACATGAGGCTTTCGGACGGCACGGTCTGGCCCGTGCCCATAACCCTCGACGTCAAGGAGGAGTTCGCGGAAAAATTAAAAACAGGGACTAAGATTGCGCTGCGCGACCACGAGGGGGTGCTGATCGCGGTTATGACGGTCGGCGACATCTGGAAGCCCGACAAGAAGGCCGAGGCTGAGCTTGTCTTAGGCTCCACGGATGACGCTCATCCGGGCGTGGATTATCTGCTCAACAGATCCAACCCCGTTTACATAGGCGGAAAACTGCAGGGCGTGGAGATGCCGAGACATTATGATTTCAAATATCTCCGCAATACGCCAAAGGATTTAAGGGACAGGTTCAAAAAACTCGGTTGGACGCGCGTCGTTGCCTTTCAGACGCGAAACCCCATGCACCGCGCCCATCAGGAGCTGACGTTCAGGGCCGCGCAGAAATCCGCCGCCAATCTCCTCATCCACCCCGTCGTCGGCATGACCAAGCCCGGAGACATAGACCACTACTCGCGGATACGCTGCTACGAGTATCTGATAAAGCAGTATCCTGAGCAGACGACCATGCTGTCGCTCCTGCCGCTTGCGATGCGCATGGGCGGGCCGCGGGAATGCGTCTGGCACGCCATAATAAGAAAAAACTACGGCTGCACGCACTTTATCGTGGGCAGAAATCACGCTGACCCCGGCAACAACAAAAAGGGCGAGCCGTTTTACGGGCCTTTCGACGCTCAGGAACTCCTCGGAAAACTCCAATCGGAAATCGGCATCGAGATGGTCGCGTTTCCTGAGATGGTCTTCGTGCAGGAAAAGGCCGAGTATGTGCCGTCGTCCGAGGTCAATAAGGGCGACACGGTCTTGAATATCTCCGGCACGGAATTCAGGCGGCGCTTGGCCGAGGGTCTCGACATCCCGGAGTGGTTCTCATACAAAGAGGTGGTGAATGAATTGAGGCGCACGTATCCGCCCAAGCACAAACAGGGCTTTACCGTGTTTTTTACCGGGCTGTCGGGTTCTGGGAAATCCACGGTAGCCAACGCCCTGATGGTTAAACTCATGGAGACTGGCGGCAGGAGGATAACCATCCTTGACGGGGACATGGTGCGCAAAAATCTCTCAAGCGAGCTTGGTTTTTCGAGGGAGCACAGGGACTTGAATATCCAGCGCATCGGATTCGTGGCCTCCGAGATAACCAAACACGGCGGCATTGCGATATGCTGCCCCATAGCCCCGTACAGCAAGACACGCAATGGCGTGAGGGATGTGGTCTCGCAGTCCGGCGGGTTCGTGGAGGTGCACGTCTCGACCTCCGTTGAAACCTGCGAGGGGCGCGACAGAAAGGGGCTTTACGCCAAGGCGCGGGCCGGGATTATAAAGGAGTTCACGGGGATAAGCGATCCGTACGAGGCGCCGGAAAACCCGGAGGTCGTGATAGACACGAAAGACTGCTCTCCGGACGAGGCCTCGCAGAGGATAATCTTGAAACTTGAGCAGATGGGTTATATTAAGTAGCGGACTTAAAGACATCATGCGGCAGTGAAATCCACTGCCGCAGTTTTTTTTTGAGCATGAGTATGAAAGATAATCTTAATTTAAAAACCGAACTGATAACCGCAGCCGACGCCCTAAAGGACAGGCTTACTTCCCTCAGCGATTCTTTTTATCGCAGCCCGGAACTCGGATTGGAGGAGCATAAGACCTCCGCGGCCATGCAGGGGATGCTCCGTGGGCACGGCTTTTTCGTAGAGCAGGGCGTGGCCGGTATGCCGACCGCGTTCAAGGCAACGATTGGTTCAGGCCCTCCATACGTAGCGCTTTTGGCCGAGATGGACGCCCTGCCTGAGATAGGTCACGGATGCGGCCACAATATCGCGGGGACCGCCTCAATCGGCGCGGCCTGCGCGTTAGCGAAAGTCTTGACCTCGACTCAATGGAAGGGAACCGTCGTTGTGCTCGGCACGCCGGCCGAGGAACTCGGTAAGGGTAAAATCGCCATGCTAAACGCAGGGGTCTTTAACGGCATTGACGCGGCCATGATGGCGCACGGTTCCTCGACAAGAAAACTTTTTAAACGGTTTCTCGGTCTCGTGAGATTGACCTTCACCTTCACCGGACGCGCATCCCACGCATCTGCGTATCCCGAAGAGGGCATCAACGCGCTTGACGCGGTCATACAGACCTTCAATTCCATCGCCGCCCTGCGCCAACAGTTAAGCGCAGACGCGCGCGTGCACGGCATAATAACCGACGGAGGCAAGGCGCCGAACATCATCCCCGAGACCGCCTCATGCTCATTCTACGTAAGGGCAAAGGGATTGGAGGGATTGAATTCGGTAAAAGAGAAGGTCATAAAATGCGCGGAGGGGGCAGCCCTTGCAACGGGGTGCGGCCTTGCGGTTTCGGAGTCTCCCGATTGGAACGCGCCCATGAAGGAGAATAAAGCGTTTATCGGGGTCTACAGGGGCGCGCTTGATTTTTTAGGTTTGAAGGAAGACGCAAGCGACCCGTCAAAAAATGTCGGCTCTTCCGACATTGGCAACGTCTCACAGGCAGTCCCCGTCATCCATCCTTATGTCCCGATAAAGCCCGGCATAAACATCCATACGCGGGAGTTCGCCTCGGCTACCGTTACCCCTGACGGGCACAGGGCGTTGATGGAAGGGGTTAAATGCCTTGCATTGACTGCAATAGAGCTGCTATTAAACCCGCGTATACTCGAAGAGATAAAAACGGAATTTAAAAAAAATTAAGGCGCGTGCGTTACGGGCCTGCCCCTTTCCGCCGGGTGGAGCCTGATGATTACCGTAGTGCCGATGCCGGCCTTGCTTGTAATGTCTATCTCCCCGCCGTGGTCCTGAATAATCCTGTAGGTAATGGTAAGCCCAAGCCCGGCCCCCTCGAACTTCGAGGTCTGGAACGGGTTGAATACGTTCCTGATGTCCGCGTCCTTTATCCCGCACCCGGTGTCGGTAATCTTCAATATCAGCGTCTGATCAAAGGCCGGAAGCGTCTCTACGGTTATCTCGCCGTTTTTTTCTATGGCCTCGACCGAGTTGTGCAGGACGTTAGATATGGCGGTCTTCAGGTTGCCTGAGTCGAAGTTTATGGGCGGAGGTTCAGGCATGAGGTTCTGTCTTATGTTTATCTCCTTGCCGGTTCCGGAGACGTATTCACGTATCTCCTTGACTGCGGCCTCTATGACGTCGTTTAAGTCGCCGCGCATAAGCGACGATGAGAGTATCCGCTTGTATTCGTCTATCCTCAGGATGAGCCGCTCCAAACGCTCGACGGACTTTATTATCTTGCCGGCGTATTCCTTGTGCTGGGCGTCGGTCTCGTGCTCGTAGAGACGCCTTGCCATGCCCCCTATTGCGACAAGGGGGTTTCTCAGCTCGTGCGCTATCCCGTCAACCATGCTGCCGAGGGCGGCGACCTTCTCGGTCTCGCGCAGGCGCGTCTGGAGCGCCCTCATGCGCAGCAGCGATTTTACCCTCGCGGCGACTTCTTGAAGGCTGTAGGGTTTACTGATGTAGTCCTCGGCCCCGACCTCGAAGCCCATGACCTTGTCCTCGACCTCGCTTTTTCCCGTGATTAGCACAACCGGTATGTAGCGCGTGGATTCCCTGGATTTAAGCCTTCTCAAAACCTCGTAGCCGTCCATCACGGGCATCATTATGTCCATGAGTATGAGGTCGGGATGAAAGACGGCGGTTCTTTCGAGCGCTTCGAGGCCGTTTACGGCTTTGCCCACCTCGTACCCGACCCGTTCGAGTTTGGCGGTGAGGAGCACCAAGTTGGTTTCGTCGTCGTCTACTATGAGTATTCTCGGTTTCATTTTTCCGCGTTGCTTATCCGAGCGCCCTGCGCTTGGATAAGAGAGTCTTTGAGTATTATATACTCCGATGCCTTTTTGCCGTCGCCGGATGCAGTATAAATTTTAATAAGTTCCTCGATGCTCAGGACGGCCTCGGCTAAGAGGCCGATGGTTTTGGCTGCCGTATAATGGCGTTCAAAAAGGAACGCCGCGTCATTGACGCGCCCCGCCCTTAAATTTAACGCGGCCATGTTTTTCAGGTCAACGGCGATTTTAAACGGGTTGCCAAGCGTCTTGTCTAATTCGTAGGCGCGTTCATAGAACTTTAGGGCCGCACTCCCGTCTGTGCCTTCGGCGGACTCTATCCCCGCCAAAAGCCTCAGGGCGTTTGCGGCCTCGGTTATATCGTCCGCAGATTCGCTGTTTTTGAGCGCCTTTTTGAGAAGTTCCTTTGCCTCGATAGCGCGGCCTGTGTCCATGAGGATGGACGCCTTTAGATTGAGTTTTGCGCCGGATACGGCCCCGAGCCGCTCGTCTATTGCGAGCGCGGCGTCAATCTCGTCCGCCGCCATCGCGCCGTTGCCCGATGAGTAGTGTGCCTTTGCGAGCGTTGCGCGGGCCTCGGAGAGGTTTGCATCGTCTTTAATCCCGGCGGCCAAAGTTATCGCCTCGTTGAGATACGATACGGAAGACCCGTAATCTCCGAGCAGTATCAAAACCCTTCCGATGTTTATAAGGTCTGAAAGCTCTCCGGCCCTGTTATCCACGCTCCTGTTGGCGGCAAGGGCCTCAGAGAATTTACGCAAAGACGCGCCGTAGTCTCCGCCTCCATAAGCGTCCGCTCCCGCGGCCTCAAGACCCGCGGCCTTTTTCTCAAGGAACGGCCTCCCGTTTTTATCGGAGGCGCATCCGGCGAGGAAAAACATTGCCGCCAAGAACGCCGCTGCGGTCCTCCGGTGTATGTTTTTTTTGTATCCGGTCATTTTGAGCCTTGTGAGTCTTTCTTCTGTTTTCTTATCAGATACCCGTCGAGGGGCACGAGTTCCGGCCTTCTCTTAACTTCCGGCATCATGAGGTTTCCGGCCCAGCCTTCTTTTATGCCTTTGACGAGCGCATTGCCCTCGGTGAGGGTGTCTTCGGCCTTAGTCATTATCCTCTGCAGCCGAGGAGTTTCAGAAGACAGCGCGCCGGAGAGTTTTTTAACGTCGTTTGCGATGGCGTCAAGTTTTTCCGTTATGACCGGAAGTCTTGACATTGCCTCATCGGCCTTTTTCGCGGCGCCGCCTGCCTTGTCGAGAACGAGGTTCATCCGCGTGTCAACGTCGCCCACGAGTTTATTCGTCGTCGTGAGAACGGCCCCTGTTTTTGCGTTGAGGGTCTCGATGAACGCGCCGGTCTTTTTCATCGTGGAGCCGACCTCGATGACCATCTTGTCAACGTTAGAGCGGGTCTCCTTCAAGTCCGACGAGAAGGTCTTTGCGTTGCGCAGCGTTGCCTTAAGGTCTCCCTCAGGGCTGTTCATGAAGTGGATTATCTCCTTAACCTCGGTGAGGATGGGCTTTACCTCTTCCATGATGTCCTCCATGCCTCCGGACTTGGCGTAGGGTATTTTTTCACCGTCCGCTATCACCCGCTCCTTTGCCGGGCCGAGCGTTATCTCGACGAAGGACTCACCAAGGAGGCCGTCCTTCGCGCTCGTGGCCTTGGAGCCGGAGCGCAGCCAGCGTTCGTATTTTTTGTTTATCTCCGCCGTGACCTTCACCTTGGCGTCGTCGCTGAGTTCGATGTCCCTGACCCTGCCTATCTTGAAACCGGATAATTTCACGGGCATGCCGACCTTGAAGCCGGAGCCGGAATCCGTTATGAAGTGGACGTGGTACTTCGAGGAAAAGAGGTCTTTTTGGACGCCGATCAATATTATCAGGAGGATAATGCCGGCGACCGCGGCAACGGTCATCACGCCTATCTTGACCTCCAAGTGTCTGAACCGGGAATCTTTATCTTCGGTATTGTCCATTTTTAAATTATGCGCCCGCGGTCTCGACGAGGCCGTTGTCCGCTATCCTCACGACGCGGGTTGGTTTTATGCGCGAGACGTCCGCCCCGGCAGCGGCGGTAAAAACGGCCATGCGTCCGGCCTGCGCCTCCTGATACCCCACTATGACATCCGAGAGGAACGCGTTTTCAGACGGCATCAGCCCTTCCGAGAGGTTTTCGCAGACGATAATTCGCGGGTCGAGCGCGAGAGAGCGGGCCACGGCGACCGTTTTTTTTACGTAAAGCGGCAGGGGACCGGGCATCTCCCACGGGTTTCCCTTGTAGCACACGGACGTCAGGAGGGTTGCCGCCCTGCGTATTGATTCGTTGTAAGAAAGTCCGGCGTGATAGAGGAGAGGCAGGGCAACGTTTTCTATCACCTTCAGGTTGCTTATGAGGATGTTGTCTTCCACGATGAACCCTATCTTCTTTCTGAGACCCCTAAGCTCATTCAAGGTTAGAGCGGACGTATCGGTCCCCAAGACCGTTATTGACCCGGTTGCCGGTCTCTCCATGCCAAGGATGAGTTTTATAAAAAGACTTTTTCCTGAGGCTATTGGCCCCGTTACAAGCGTCCGCTCTCCCTCCGAGAGATTAAGGTTTATGCGGTCGAATACAACCCTGCCCCCTTCAGTAAAACAAGTTACGTCTCGGAATTCAATCAGAAAAGCCATATCCCCCTCACCCAGCCCTCTCCCCGAAGGGGAGAGGGTATCATATGCCACGCGATTACATGTAGAATATGAACGTTATGGCGCCGTCTATGACGAAGACCGACAGGAGGCTGCCTATTACGGCCTTTGTGGTCTTTTGCGGTATCTGCGTTATGCTTTGTCCGGCCATAAGCCCGTGATACGAGCAGACCGAGCCTATTATAAGGCCGAAGACCGCGCTCTTCAAGAGCGAAACCGCGACGTCGAGAAAGGTCATGGCCTCGAGGATGCTTGCCGTATACGCGCTGAATGGAACGCTTTTGCCGAAACCGGCGAGGAGGTATCCGCCGAGGATGGAGACGGTCTCGAAGTAAAACGTCAGTATGATAACGCTCAGCGCGGTGCCTATTACGCGGGGCATCACGAGGTAGTCCATCGCGTCAATCCCCATAATCTCAAGTGCGGTTAGCTCCCTATTTATCTTCATGCTGCCGAGTTCCGACGCTATGGCCGTGCCGCTCCTTGCGATGACTATTACCGCCGCGAAGACGGGGCCCGCTTCCCGCACCACCACCCATACGAGGATGTCGCCTATCATGGCCTCTCCCCCGAACCTCGGCAGGATGGAGAGCGTCTGGGTTACGATGACGAGTCCGAGTATCAGCGCTATCCATGAGATGATGGGCACGGCCTCGAAGCCCGTGAAGTAAAGCTGGCGGAAAAGGATGTTTGCCGTTACGGCTCTCCCGCGGCGCAGGTGGAGGGCGCCGGATTTCAATACGGAGGCGGTTATCGCCAATATCTCGTATTTCGTCCGCAGCCTCGCGGACGCGAACGAGCCGATTTTTTCAAAGGCGTTCATAATGTGTTATTTGGGTGTGAGGATAAAGCTCCCGACGCCGCAAAAAAAAATCATTTAGAGGGTTGGCCCGTGTATTTATTGCCGGCCAAGAGACCCTCTAAATGACATTGTCCTATGAAAAGCCCGTTTGAGTCAATGGGAGGGGTAATCCCCAGCGCCACTTTGGTTTGCCGAAGTCGTAGGCATTCAACGGACCTTTGCGATCCAAAGTGGCGCTGGGCTGACCCTCAATACAAGAGCATCATCTGCAAATAAGGCCCTTTGAGTCCGATATCAGCCTTGTCGTTATCTACGGATGCGTGCAGCTTAAGTAGCCTGTAGCCCGCACAAGCGGCGAACCAATCAACGGGCCTGAATCTGAGAGACCCTTCCGCGTCAAACACGCTGAATTTCCCCCCGCCGGCAGAGATGGACAAGCCCGTTGCCTCCGCGTTGACGCTCAGGTGGGCCGGCAGATTGAAGCCGCCGCCAAAGCCTATGGTCGGCACCGGCGCCTTTATGTTGTTGGTCTTAGACAAGGCGAGCGTAGGGGCATCGAGGCTTGCGTCTATGTTGAAGTACTTTATGTCGAATATGAAGCCGAGTCTGCTTTCTTTCTTATCTTTGGAGGTTATGAAGTCGTATTGATAGCCTATCCTGTGATAGTCCACCGTGAGTTTGGATGTTACATTCGTTGAGGCCGAGTAGGTCTTGCCGGCGAACACGATGCTCTTCGTGATTGTCTTTGAGCCGTCCCATTCAAGCGGCAGATAACCGTACCTGAGTTTGTGCCGCTCGCCTCCGAGCGTGAACCTCAACTCCGGGAAGTTTTTTTTGCTCTTGAACCCGAGGTCGTCAACTAAATTTATGTCGGTTCCTATGACCGAGGATTCCGAAGTCTTGACCGTGGCGTCGAGGGTCGTAAACCAGTACCTGCCTTCGAGCGTTACGAGCGCATGCGCGTCCGTGCCTGCGGCAAAGATTGCGGCAACCAATGCGGCAGCAACGAGTATTTTTTTCATGGGCAGACGTCTCCTTTAAAGTCAGTTTATTTTAAGACGAAGACCACCTTTGCGCCCTCAAGAAAATTCGCCGTCTGATTCGACCTGAATATCGCGGTCGCGTCGTCCGGGCCCACCTCGGCGTCAGTGCCCTTGACCACGCCTCCGGCCTTAACCACAAGCGGGTTTGACGCGCCGCGCTCGGATAAAAGCGCTTTTGCCTTTCCCACGTCGTTGGTATATTCCGCCGCGCCGCGCTCAACGAGGATGTTCTGCGCCACCTTTGCAGGGTCGTAGACCACCTCTCCGTTTTTGGTGAGCACCCTGTTTATGAGGGCGGGCTTGAACGGCTGGTCCCTCACGTCAAGGATGAGGCCGTCGTTGTTTTGTCCCGTCGGCGCTGCCGCGGCAACCGGTGGAGCGTACGAGGAGCCTGCCGGAGGAGAGTTCAGTATGGCCGGGAGAAGGAGCGTCCCGACTACGCCGTTCGTGCCCGTCATGGGCATTGCGACGTAGACCACGGCCTCTTCGTTCATCTGGTCGTAGGTCTCTTTTATGACCTGCGCGCCCTGCACGAACCCGTCAACCGTTGTGCGGAAGGTGTCGGAGGCAACGGCCATGTCTTTTATGTGGGTCTCTCCGGTTATCGGGATGCCCTTGATGACTTCGGCGAGTTCCCTTATGGCCACGAGTTTCGCGGCGCGCAGCGCGAGCATTTTTTTCTGGGCCTGTGAGAGGGGTCTGTCGGACGGGGCCGCGCCCGTGCCTTTTACCACAAGACCTTGCGAGCCGGCCATGAACGCCTGCTTGAAGTCGCGGTTCTCGCTTGGCACATCCTGAGATGCTGCGTTAAACGCAAAGACTAAAATCAAAAACGGCGCTAAGAGCAGATTCTTCATCGGTATCCTCCTTATTTTTTGAGCAGCGCAGACCAACAGGACTGCGGTTATCAGGGCTGAAGCCCTGAGCTATGTAGGATGGGTGAAGCGAAGCGCACCCATCAAATTCTTTATGTCGGGTCTGCTGCGCTTGACCCAACCTACTGCACGTTAAGCGCGTGTTTCAAGACCCGTATGGCAAGAAGCGCCTCAGCGCCGTCAATCGGCTCATTTGGCCTGAAATCCCCTGACAGCTCGGTTTCCATCAGACCCCTTGTGGTCATGTTCATCGCGGCGTTGAACCATGCGGCTGAGGCATGGACGTCGGGGAATGGGGACTTGTCGTTCCCGATGAATTTGGTGGCTATTGCCTCGTCGCCGGTTATCTTGGCGAGCACGTCTTCGAGCGCGAAGGCGAGGTCTTTTCTCGAAACCGGGGCGTCGGGTTTGAAGAGATACGCCTTGGTCGTCTCGTCGTAGACCGGCTCAAGCCCCCTGATATTCCACTTCATGAGCGTGAGGATGTCGTCCTTGAAGGGGGTATTCATGGTGTCCGCGGGCGTGAATTCCGCCTTCATCTTATCGGACGCGGACTTTGACGCGATGCGGCCCGCAAAGAGCTTGTCAATTTTAAGCTCCTCTATGAGGAGAGCGGACAACTCGCCCCTATTGACGGAATCCCTGAGCGCTATCTGTTTGCCCACGTCGCCGGCGGTTTTGCCCGCCATGGCCCTGAGTATTTTATCCACCCGCTTCCAGCCCTTTTCAGCCGGCGCGTTCCACTTGCTCGCGGCCTTTTCGGCCAAAACGTCGGAGAACATGTCGCGCGCCTTTTGGAGTTCGCGTGCGTCGAGATAGGCTATACCCATGTAGTAAATGGCCGCCTCCCTGCCGTCGTAGTAGAGGAGTTTTTTGTCGTCCACCTTGATCTTCATCGCGTCTTTGTAATGACCCTGCGCCTCTGAAAGCCATTTGCCCCGTTTGAGGATGGTCTGCACCCTCATCTCGGCAACGTGAACGGAGAATTTGTCTTCATCCGTATCCGTCTTTTTGTCGGCTTGTTTGAGATGCTCGGCGGCCTTGTCCGCGTCCACCTTCTTGTAGCCAACGTCATTCTTAGAGACGGCCTTCAAAGCCTGCGCGATTGCCAGACCGCCGTGTGCCTGGCTGAATTCCTCATCGCAGTAAAGAGACCTCTCGAACTTTGCCGCCGCGTCATCCGCCTTATTGTCCGCCAAAAGCTCCATGCCCCTTACGTAGTGGTGAGGGGCGTTGTCCTCCGGGGCGGTGCACTTTGAGACAGGTTTTCCGCACCCAACGGCAAAGACGACCATCAGTGCAAGCAATGTCAGATATTTCAGCATGTCCTTTTTCACGTTTTCCTCCTTCGTTAAGCCCCGTTATTTAACGGCCTTTATAATGTCTCCAGCCGCAAAACCCGCGCCCGACTTGATATTGGCCTCGGATATCTTGTCGCTCTGATGTTCTTTAAGCATCAGCTCCCCTATCTTTTTTTCGCGTTTGCCTATGACGCGGCCCGTGTCCGGGTCAACGAGGTCTTGTCCGGATCTAAAGACGTCGAGAACCGCGCCCGGCGCCAGCCTGCTCCGGGTCCCGGCCCGAACCACGACCGTTGCCCCGTCCACCGCGAGCACTCGGCCCTTGAAGGGCAGGGCGTTGAGTTTTTCTATCATCCGGCTCATGGCCTTTGTCATGGCGTCGCGCAACGCCCCCTCGCGCAGGCTCATGTCGGCCGTGCTTTTCCCTCCCATGCCCAAGACCGTGCGGGTGCCTTTTTTGTATTCTCCCATGCCGGATTCGGCAACAAGGCTTTTTCCGGTTGCCACGTCCACGAGCGCGTAGTCCACCTGAACTCGCGCAATCGGGGTCTTGCTCTTCGTTACGAAATAGTCGGAGCCTTCTTCAAGTTCGGCATAAGACGTTATGGCGCCGGATATCCTGTAATCGGCGGACTCAAACCCCTCAGCGGCGGATTTTTTGCCGGTCTTTATTGCGCCCGTCTGCTGCAGACGGATGATGTCCTCCTGTTGGCGCATCTCCTCATCCGAAAGGAGGATGGGTTCGAGTCCGGCCTGCTTTACGATGGTTCTCAATATTTCGGCAGCCGCCTCTCCGAGGTTTATCGCCTTGCTCGGGGTCTTGTTGGCGAATGTGAGGATGGCGACGTTGTACTCGGGTCCCCTGTAATTAAGCCCGTGCTCTTCGAGCCTCTTAGATTCTCCGGTGACGGTTATGTCTTCTTTCACCGCGCCCGTCGTGGTCGGCCCGCACGAAACAACGGCCGGGATTGACAAGAGCAGTGTGAGGGTCAAGCATGTCCCCGCGAGCTTGAAGCGGGGAAAGATAAAACCGGCCCCGCTTCTTATGTGTTTTCCGCCCCCCGCTTGAGACACGCGAGGGCAGGCTTTGCGCTTCAACACGATTGTTTCCTCCGTTTTTTTATAATAAGGGCGCTCGGCTATCCGGTCTGCGCGCCTTACAGCGGCCCAGCCGGGAAACTCGACATTATAATATTGAGCATCTCATCGGACTCCATCCGCAGATAGACCCTGAAGGCCGTTGTAACGAGCTGCTCTCCCAAGGACAATATGGCCGCGTCTGCGGCTGATTTTTGATAGCGGCTTTGGGTCTTCTTCCAATCGTTGACCCCGGGGATGTCCGCAAGCCCGGGTATAGTCTTGAATATATCCCCTCCGGCGTCCTTGTCAAGGGATTCTCCTAAGGCCTCCACCGCGGCCCCGCCCTTATTCCTGCCGCCCATGCTAACTGCGGCCCTTACGCCCTTTGCCCCTGTCCATACGGTTTTGCCGGTCTTCACGTCAACGAGCCTGAACGCGGCGCGGACTTTTTTTACGTTGTAGACAATCGTCGTCAGGGTCTCGAAGTTCAGGAGATACCCGTAGAGCACGGCGTCCACGCCGAGTTCCTCTCCGAGCTTTTCAGGCGTGGTGAGCTCAAGCTGGCTGCCAAGCGTTATGCCGAACTTGTCCCTTAAAGTTTCATCCACCTCTTTGAGGGGTTTTACGTTGTAATGGTAGTTCCTTAACCGCCCGTCAACGAGTTCTCTTATCACCTTCGGCCCGTCCACGTCGTTAGTGGCGTTGTAGAGCGGAAGCACCGCAATGGAGCGAACAGGGTTATACGGGTTCTTCGTAACCTTTATCGCCGGAAGACCGCATGATGCCAAAAGAATTGCGGTCAGTATGAGCAGGACAGAAGACGAAAACTTTTTGAATGTCATTATATGGAAAAAACCGCATTTTAGACGGGTGCGCTTCACCCATCCTACAACTCAGGCCTAAAGGCCTGAGTTACCGCTCGGACTCATTACCGCCTCGACCGTGTTTTGAGTCGCGCTGATGACCTTCACCGGGGCGCCCGGAAGCCTTGAGATGTCGTCCGCGATGCCCTGGGCGGTTACCTTTGTTTCTATCTCAATCGTCGCCTCCGTCCCTTCCACCCTTCTCTGGTAGACTTTGGAAACGCCGCGCACCTGTCCTCGCAGGAGGTTTTTGAATTCAGTGAGCCTCTTGTAATCCGTAACGCCGGTGAGCCTTATGGTTACGGTGTTGCCCTTGCTCCATTTGGCTATTATCTGCGTGATGAGTTTGTCGGCAACGTCCTCAGAGGCGTGTTTTATTGCGTCGCTCGAACCCGTAACGTCGGATATGTGTCTTGCGGCCCCGTGCCCCGATGAAGACGCGAGCACGACCCCGTCGTCAACCCGAACCACGTCCGCCGTTATGTCGGCGTTGTAAGCGGCTACAGGGCTGCCCGGCGTCCGCGGGCCTTCCTTTGCAATGGCGCGTCCCTTTACGACTATCTCGGCGTTGAGCTTTCTGCCGATTTGTCTTGCGCCTTCGGCCGTGAGGTCTGCCACGCGAAAGGCGTTGGATACGGTTATCTTATCCTCGCTCCCCGATACGTCAACCACGTGAAAGCCTTTATTTATGAATATCTCTTTTAACGAATTTTCGGCCGCGAGCATGGCCGTTACCTCTCCTGCGGCAACGTGCTTGTCCCACCAGAAGGTGAATTTTTTTTCTCCGATGGATTGCTCGGCTATCATAAAGAGGACTCGCGGTTTTTCCACCCGCATCTGCAATATGCCGAGCACGTCAAGGTCGTTTTTGATGTCAACCGGAGAAACGACCGCCCGGACCGAGACCCGATACATGTTTTGCTCCTGACCTTCGGATGTGACCTTGTGCTCTTTTACGTAGCCCTGCGATTTTGTATAGACGTTGTCGTTCAAGACCTGATAGTTCTCGACCATCGTTTCCGAGGATATGAGTGTGCCCACGGCCTGCTCCACGGCCTTTCGGAGGGCGTCCGCTAAGGCCGCGTCCCGCGCGGTTGCGACGTTTCCGCCGCTTATTATCGAAACGCCGGACGCCTCGACCGTCTTGAGTTCGTCTTCGGCGGAGTGCGCCGGGGACGAGACGGCGATTAAAACAAAGAGCGCCGGGACAAGTTTGAGAAAGACGAGTTTGATTTTTTCAATGGTCATACGGGGAACCTTTTGCGCGTAGCTCAGACCTTTAGGTCTGATATTAGGGCTAAAGCCCTGAGCTACTACTACGGACTTGAACGGTAATTGTCAGCAGGCAAACCAATGCAATCTGAAGTATCTATACCACAGTTTTTTTTGTAAGTCTACAGGATAAAGCAAGTTATCGGTTATCAGTTACCGGTTTACTGATACCCTCGTTCCCAAGCTCAGCCCCCGCACCTCTCGTTCCCAAGCTCAGCTTGGGAACGAGAACGAAAATTTCTAATCTTTCCTTAATCTTCAAAAATTTAAAGTGGTAATGCTAAAATTAGGATTCGAGAAGCAGATCCTTCGCGGAGTTTACACTGAGCGAAGCGAACGCGCTAAGGACGCAACCTCTGGATTTATATAATGGAAGATTGTCCGGGATTGTTTCGCTTCTCGCGGATCGCTTATAAGGTGATTAAAACTTGACACAGCGTCATTTTTTTACTATAATAGCAAATAAGTTCACAACTTGACCATGTCTGAGGAAAGAATCCAAATAGAAAATCAGAATAAAATCAGAGCGTTAGTGTTTCCAGTATTTCTGGCACACCTATTGCTATCTTAATTATTAGGGCTAAGTATAGCTTATAGGGATTGGTGTAGTCTGTAACCTGAGTTACAAAATGTTTATCGTTCCCACGCTCCATGCCGTAGCTCAGAGCCGTAGCTCAGACCTTTAGGTCTGATATCAGGGCTAAAGCCCTGAGCTACGGGAAGAACGCTCCGGGAGGATTGGCATAGATTATGAGGACACGCTTAAAAAACCTTCTTGCCCTCATCGTTCCCGCGCTCTCACGTGGGAACTACGCCGTATCGTCCGTCCCTTCATCCGTTGGCAATAATCCACCTCTTAATAACAAGAAACCGTCGGTTCTAACGACCGCGAGGCTGCGCATTGCGGTCGGGCTCACGGTACTGGCAACGCTGCTTGGTATGCGCGCCTTTGTCTTTGCCGACAGCGTTGGCCAGGTGCAGACCACAAAGTATTTCACGCAGGACACCATTGACATGTTGGTGGCTCGCGCCGCGGCAGGAACCCCGGGGCTTCAGACCGGCGATAGCATCAGCTACATCATCCAGTTTACGCCCATCAACAACGGCTCGGATATCGGCGTTGCCGGATACATTACGGATTATATCCCTTCAGGAGTAGAGGTAATCGGCGCCTCGATTGTTGCGAAGGACGGCTCAGGCAACTTCTACGACGTAGCGCCGGGACTGCCGGGCGGCGCTTATTCGGGCTGGGGCACAAGGATGCCGACCTATCTCGCCCCGTTTGATACCGCTGCCTATGACGCCACAGGACGCTGCGCCGGCGCGGGCGCTCCAACTACGGTTACTTATGCGGCTTCAGGCAATTGGACTGTGCCGGCGGGCGTAACATCCGCCGCGGTGGAGGTATGGGGCGGCGGCGGCGGCGGCGGCGGAAGCACGGCAACCAATAACAGCGGCGGAGGCGGAGGCGGAGGCGGCAGTTATTCAAGCAGCACGGTTGCGGTAACGCCCGGGGCCGTTATCCCGTATGTCGTTGGCGCTGCAGGCGCGGCAGGCACTGTAACGACGGCCGGCGGCGTTGGTGGAAATAGCTCTTTTAATGGAGCGGTAGTTACGGCAAACGGCGGCGCAGGCGGCGGTATCCTTGCAGGCGGAAATGGCGCGGGCGGCGCAGGCGGGGCAGTAGGTATTGGAACTACAACATTTTCGGGCGGGTCCGGAGCCAACGGAAAGGGGGCCGCGGTTGGTTACGGCGGCGGCGGCGGCGGCGGAGCTGGGTCTACTTCCGCCGGAGGCGCCGGGTTGTTAGGGGCCGGCGGGGCCGGCGGAGTGACAGGCGGCGGGGCCGGCGGCAGTGGGGCGTCTGCTACGGCCGGAGGCGCAGGCACTGCCCCGGGCGGCGGCGGCGCGGGGGGACATAGAACTACCGCAAGCAGGGCCGGCGGCGCGGGAAGCGTGGGCCGGGTTCAAATTACCTATACTGCGCCTTTATACAGCAACAACTGCAGAGGCCGGATGTCTGAAATATACGCGGACACCGGTATATTCTTCTCAACGGACTCGCGCACCTCGCAGTATCCAGCAATGCCCACGCGCATCACGCAGGGGGTGACAACCAACGGCTATAATATCAACCCGTCCGGCGGCGCGGGCCTCAATACGCTTCTCAATCAGATGTCCGCCACCACCCATAACCTGTGGGACGCCGCCAATACCAATGCCTTTGGCACTGCAGCCTTGACCGCTACGGTTGCAAATGCCAATGGAGTGCAGGGCATCATCAGCTCCACCGGGACAGGGGCCACGCCGTACAACGCCGGTTCAGCCGTGGCAGGGCCGCAGTCCGGTTATCAATTGGACTACACGGCGCAGGTCGGGCCGTGGCAGCGTATCTATTACAATGGCTCGCGCATGGGCGACAATACCGCGGGCCCGGCCACGGCCGCGGGCGTTACCGGCACCGTGGGCGGAGCTTATACGAGCGTGGGTTGGAATCTTTCTTCAAGCAATCCCTTGCCCTCGGGCACAAATGCCGTGCGCTGGGCCGTTGGCAACCTGACGGTGGGCACTATGAGTTACGTCAAGGTAACCATGCGCATAACCGGCGTGCCGCCGTCAACGGGACTAATCAATTCATCCGAGGTCTTCGGCGGCGACGCGAGCACCTCCGGCGGCAGAGACAGCGCGTGGAAGTATCACGTCCCGAGCGTGGCTGACAATAATTCAAATCTCTATGTGTTGAAGACCGTGAAGTGCGTGTATGACGCGCTTGGCGTTTGCAACTCATCGTCGGGCGTTTACATCCCGGCGGCCGCCAAGATACGCTATAAAGTAACCTACCTGAATTCGGGCAACGCCAACCAGACTAACGTCATCCTCTCCGACACGCTGCCGTGTCAGACAGGGATAAGCCCGGTCAGCAACATTACCGTCATAAGCGGCTCGATATCCGCCACCATAAACCCAGCCGCGCCTGCAGGCGGCGTTTGTCCGGGCACACGGCAGACATTCAGCTTCAACAACGGCGTGGGGGTAACGCTGCTGCCCGCGGCAGGCGGCTCAATCGAGTATGACGTGTTGACCAATGCCGTTGCAGGCAACACCGTTACCAACACTGCCACCTTGACCAGCGCCGCGGTAAACCCGGGTGTAACCTCGAACATCAACTCCTATGTGCAATCTGTAGCGAACGCGAATCTGACCATCTCCAAGACGACAAGCACGCCAACGCGCGCCGCAGGCGAGACCGCCACTTACACGATAACCGTTACCAACGTCGGCTCGGCGGCTACCGTTACAAGCCTGAAGGTATACGACATACTCCCGTCCATGGGCGGCGCCGCGAATTCCTTAACGCGATTCAATTATGTGCCTTTATCGAGCGCCTGCACCGGCAGCATTACCTGTGTAAACCCAAACCTCGCCGCAGTGCCGCCCCTCACTGGGACGGCCGTGCCGCCGACGTTGTCCAACTACACCACCTTGACCAACAGTGAACAGGTGCTCTGGAACTTCGGCGTCCAGACCCTTGCCGCGGGCGCGTCTTTTACCATCACCTACAACGCCACGGTGGGCGCGTCCGTTTCATCTTCCACAACGCCTTACTACAATAGCGCGGCGACAACCTACGACGCCTATGATACGACATTTCTCGCTACCGACCGCACGGACACAACAAGCACGGCAGGCGTAACAGTAACGTCCCCTCTTTCCGTAACAAAGACCATCGAATCCTACTACGACGCCGCCACCCTTTCTTGGGTGCCGTACAGCAACAACATCCCGGTCAATGCCTTGCTGCGCTACAAGATTGATTACTCCAACGCGGGCGCAACGCCCATTAACACCGTGAATATATCCGACACCCTGCCGTGCCAGATCGGGGGGGCGGGCATGGTGAGCAACGTCAATATCGTGAGCGGGCCGATTACGGCGCCGGTTCCGAACCCGCCTGCCACTGTCTTGACCACTTGTCCGACTACGCAGGCATTCAGTTTTACGGCCGCGCCAACCCTGAACGCCGGGCAGACCGGACAAATTAAATTCGACGCGCAAACCAATGCCGCGTTAGGCAACACGGTAACAAACAGCGCGACGCTCTCCGGCACGGGGGCGTCCTCGGTAACGAGCACGGCGTCGGCGTCCGTTACCACCGCGCCGATTTTGGGGATAACCAAGACCGCATCTGTAATCGGCGTGGCGCAGGGCGGGACACTTTCCTACACCATAACCGTCGCAAACATCGGCACCGCCGCCGCGACCGGCATAGTTCTTTATGACTGGCTGCCGAGCGGCGGGGCCGTCTTGAACGCCCTCACGCGCTTTAGTTATTCAAGCGCCACGTCAACTACCGGCATGACGGCCGTAGTCCCTACGGTTGCCGTCGCGGGCACCAATCTTACCGGGACAGTGTCGGTTACCAGCGCCAGCACGGCCGTAGTCGGGGTTGGGACTTTGTTTCTCACGGAATTGGCGGTCAACGACATGTTCTTTATAAACGGAGTCGGCTACAAAGTATCGGTCATAACAAATAATCTGTCGTTGACGTTAACGTCCGCTTATACGGGGGCGACCACAGCCGGTCTTATAGTTACAAAGACGCCTACGCCCTACAACACGGATGTCAACGCGGCCAACATGCAGCAGGTATCATGGAACTTCGGCGCCCAGACCCTTGCCCCTGGCGCGAGTTTCAGCGTAGTTTTTGTGGCCTCCGTCGGAGCCAGCGTGCCGGTCTCCACGGCCTACTACAATAATGCGCGCGTCTACTACGGCACGGAGCAGGCCAGCGCGGGCGCGGTGGGCGTTGCCGTTGGGTCGAACCTTTCCACGTCAACCAAAACGTGGACAGACATAAACGGCGGCGACGCCAACCCCGGCGACATAATAGAATACACGATTGCGCTTAAAGAAACGGCCGGTATCGCGGTCGCGGGCGCTTCCGTGTCAGACACATTGCCCGCCACATTGACCGTCCCTACAGTAGTAACCTGCCCAACCGGCGCGACCTGCGGCTTTGCGGGGCAAGTCCTCACGGTTACCGGCATATCCGTTACAGCGAGCGGCACAACCAATATAGTAATCAGAGGAACCATAGCCGCCGGAACAGCGGCAGGAACGACTATTGACAACTGCGCCACGATTACGAATGCGGGCGGCACGGGAGCAGCGCCCTGCGCCACAACTATCACGGTTTCCGCGTCAACCCTGCCCGGTTTTGGAAATAAGCCTTTGTATTTTTATGACGCAACTTCCGTCCCCGCGTATAAACTCTCCCGCGCAAAACCTACGGTTGGCGCAGCTGTAACGATAAACGCGGGGTTATTTAATACATGGACGCTCAGTCCCGCGCTTGCTTCAGGAGTAACAATCAGCAACACCATCAGCACGACGGTGCCGGTGCAGCTCTATCTTACGGCTACCTTAGCGACGAATGTTACCGTCGGTTTGTACTGCGGGGCGGCTCTTGTAACCTCTCTCGTTCAAGCGGTTGCTGTTATCGCCACGCCGACGTTATTCTCATTCAACCTGCCGCTTGCCGCGCCGTCAACCTGCGCGGCGGCGAGTTCTTGGGCAATCAGAGTAACCAGCAGCGCCGGTGTTTTAACGGTAACCCCTTACGTAAGCGCAACGCAAATCTCCAACGTAAGCCTGCCGTCAAGCAACGTCATCGGCGTTACGAGCGTTACGCCGTACAGCACGATCTATCCCGGGGTAACTTCTCCCGCGTCTTATGCGGGCGGGTCAACGGTCTACGTGCGCGCCGTGGTGAGCGACCCTTTCGGAAGCTATGACATCACGTCGGCCGCGGTAACGATTAAAGACCCCAACAACACGACCGCCGTAGGGTCCGCGGCCATGACTGAGGTTAACGATTCCCTCGCCGCAACCAAGACCTACGAGTATACGTACGTCATCCCGGGCTCTGGCCCGGCCGGTTTTTGGAACGCTACCGTAACGGCCAAGGAAGGCGCGGAAAACACCATCACGGACACGGCCATAGGCACATTTTACGTCACGGTGTCGCCCTCCCTCACGGTACTCAAATCCGTGCAGGTCTCTTCTGACCCGGTAAACGGCGCGGCCAATCCAAAGGCCATCCCAGGGGCCGAGATGCTCTACACCATTACGGTGACAAACAGCGGCTCAGGCACGGTGGACGGCGGCACCATGGTGATTACCGACCCGATACCGGCAAATACGAGCATCTGCGTGTCAATCCTTTGCAGCAACCCGCCGGTAACGTGGTCTTGCAGCGCGGCCCCGGTTTGCGGCTTGTCATACGGCTATGCGACGGATGTAACCTATTCGAGCGCGGTGGGAGGCGGCGCGCCGTTCACATATACGCCGGTCCCGGACGTCGCCGGTTATGACGCCCTTGTAACGGGCGTGCGAATAAACCCGACGGGAACGTTTGCCGGCGCATCCAGCGCGCCGTATCCGAATTTTAGTTTTTATTTCAAGGTAAAGGTCAAGTAGCTCAGGTTTTTAGGCGTAGCTCAGGCCTTTAGGCCTGAGTTTTCAGGGCTGCCCCCACCCGTAAAGACATGCCTTGGCATGTCTTTACATCCGTTATCCATCTCCCCCGCGAGGGGGGAGGGGGAAAAGGAAGTGTTCATCTAAGCCCTGAGCTACAGGCATCAAAACATTCAAAAGGAACTTTGCAATGAATCTGAAATCGTATTCCATTCTAAGGGCAATCAAAAAAGAGCATCTTTGGAAGCCGCCGCGCGGTGAACCGCCTGAAAAGGCGGGTTTCACGCGGGCGGGGCCTGCCCCGTCGTTGTATGGCGGGTTGAGTCCACCACGTAAGCGAAAGGAGATGAACATGAGGAGACTGATAACAACGGCCGTTTTACTGTTGGCGCTGACGCTGACATGGTCAATGTCGGCCCACGCGACAGGGACTCCGGCCGGCACGAGCATAACGAACACGGCAACCGCCAACTATACCGTTGGCGGCACTCCCGCTGCGGTGACGTCAAACACGGTGACGGTCAAGGTCGCCGAGATACTCAACGTCGCCGTAACGTGGCAGGACGCGACTTCGGTTACCGTTGCTCCGAGCGACACGAACAAGGTGTTGACCTTCCGCGTTACGAACACCGGAAACGGGAGCGAGAAGTACCTGCTCTCGGTGAATACCGCCGTCGTCGGAGACAACTTCGACCCGACGCTTGCGTCCGTGTATCTCGACGCAAACGCCAACGGGGTCTATGACGCGGGCACGGATACGTTATTCGTGTCCGGCACGAACGACCCGGTGATTGCGGCCGACGGATACAAAACCGTTTTCGTCCTGTCGAACATACCGGGGGCCGTCGTTGACGGCAACACCGGAAACCTGATGCTCACCGCGACCGCGAATACGGGCAGCGGGGCTGCCGGCACGGTCTTTGTTAACGGGGGCGACGGCGGCACGATTGACGCAATCGTAGGCACGTCCACGGCAACGCAGACGGTAACCGGGACATATCTCGTCTCGAGCGTAACGGTCTCGGTCGTGAAGTCAGCCGTTGTTTCCGGCACGTACGGCACAAACCCGGTGCCCGGCGCGACCATCACCTACACGGTTACGGTTACGGTTACGGGGACCGGCACGGCAACGAGCGTGGTCATCACTGACCCGATACCCGCCAATACGACGTATACGGCTAATACGCTCAAGCTCAATACGGTGCTGCTTACCGACGGGGCCGACGCGGACGCTGGCAACGTTACGGCGGGAACGGTTACGGTCGCGCTTGGCAGTCTTACGAGCGCGTCGCTGCCCATGCCGCAGGTGATTACGTTTGCCGTAACGATAAATTAGCGGATAGGTTACGTCCCTCAAAAGGAGGTGTATGCAGATGCTTAAAAAGACGTTTGCCTCAATTGCGCTTCTCATGCTCACGGCCGGTCTTCATGTTGACGCGGCTTGGGGAGTTGAGCAAGGCTCTATCGAGCTTACCTCTATAGCCGAGGTCGAGGTCAAGGCCGTGTCGCCTTTGGGCAAGGTCGAGGTGAAGCGGGAAGACGCCGCTAAAGCAAAGGTGGTGCCGGGAGACGTGGTTATATACTCCACCCATTACCGCCATATCGGCAAAGACCCGGCTGAGAAGGCGGTCATAATCAACCCCGTGCCCGAGCATACGCTTTACGTTGACGGCAGCGCGGAGGGTAAGGGAACCAAGATGGAGTTCTCGGTTGATAACGGCAAGAAATACGGCTCTCCGAAAACTCTGATGGTTAAAGGGAAGGGCGGGAAGACGAGACCCGCGGCTCCGGCGGACTACACGCACATACGCTGGACGTTCGAGAAACCGTTGAAACCCGGGGCAAAGGGCGGCGTGTCATTCAAGGCGAAGGTTAAGTGAACACTAACCGAAACAAGGAGGATGGGTATGTATACAAAGCGAACCAACGACGAAAAGGAGGAGAAGATGAAGACGAAAATAAAGATGAGATTCAAGACGTGGCTGTTGGCCGCGCTGTTTGTCGCGGCGGCAGTCATTGCCGGCCAGGGCGTTGCCAACGCCGTGGGCACGGCCTCTGGCACGTCCATAACGAACAAGGCGAGCATCAACTATCAGGTCGGCGGCGTGGCGCAGACGCTGATTGAAAGCTCGCCAACCGGCAACACAACCGCCGGAGCGGGCAATGGGACGAACACGACGTTCGTGGTTGACAACAGGGTGAACCTGACGGTCGTTTCCAATAACGCGGCCCAAGTAACGACCTATCCCGGTTCATCGGCGATAGCCCTGAAGTTCACGGTAACCAATACCGGCAACACGACGCAGGACTTCGGCCTGAGCGTTGTCACCGGCGCGACTAACGAGGGCGGCGTATGGGCGACCGCCATGTACGAGGACACGAACTCGAACGGCGTGTATGACGCGGGAGTTGACCTCGCCATAACCTACGCGGACGAGATTGCGGCAGACGGGACAAAGGTCGTGTTCATCGTGGCAACCGTGCCGCTTACCGCGACTAACGGCCAGAGGAACACCTATGCGCTCAAGGCGCAGGCGCGTGACAGCGGGGCGGCAGGCGTCCAGGGCGCAATAACGACCGCGACCGTGGGCGCGGACACGGCCGGCGTTGACGTGGTCTTGGCCGATGCTGACAGCGACGGCGCAGCAGCCGACGACGCGGCGGCATCCAACGGCATCTACGTGATGTGGGCTAACGGAGCTGCAGGCAGCGGAGAGCCTGCGGTGGGCACGGGCGGTTACATAGTGTCAGCCGCGGTTTTGACAATCACAAAGACCTCGGCCGTTGTCTATGACCCGATCAACCTCGCCGTAAACCCCAAGGCCATACCCGGGGCAAGGGTTGAATACACGATAACCATAGCCAATGCTGTAGGCGCGGCAACCGCGACCAGCATCACTATCTCGGACACGCCGGGCGCGAACTCCACGTTCTATGTTGACGGTTACGCGGTAGGTAAGGGCATGCAGGTAACGGCGCCGAACCTCTACGCGGGCGCGGCAACGGCCCTCACCAACGCGGGAGCCGATGACGAAGGCGACTTCGGAATCACGACCGGCGGCGCGGTAACGGTGAGCGGAATAACGCTCACGGCAAACCAGAGCGCGACCGTGAAGTTCATGGTCACCATCAACTAAGGGAAGGGTCTCCACACCGGAACGTGAACGCTATTTTTTCCGTCATAAACGTCTTTTTGCGGCTCTTTGGCCTTGTCCCCGCTTGCCTTAAGCGGGGAGCGGCGAACTTTTGCGCCAAGGCCAAGGCCGCATTTCTTGTCCCCGTGCGCCTAAAACGGGGATGCGTTTTAACGGGCAGGGAGCGTTCCGTGTCCGGAGTCTTTTACAAAGTCAAGGTTAAGGCGGGGGGCGTTATTATAGGCAAAGACAAAGACGTCCTTGCCCCCCGCCTGAACCCTTGCCTTTCGTTGAAGAGGGCAATACCCTCTTTTACAAACACATTATTCTTAAAACTCGCTTTCATGCGGATTGCGTCATTACTTATCGCAATTATCCTGCCTGCCGCGGCCTTTGCCGCAACGCCTTACGGCACGGTCATACCGAATACCGCGACCGCGACGTACGA
>JACRCC010000012.1 GCA_016234405.1 Deltaproteobacteria bacterium
CCTCTGGGCCGCCAGCCGCCTTACCGTAGCGTCTATCTCTTCCTTGCTTATCTCGACCTTTTCCTGTGCGGCCAAGGCGTCGAGGACGATGTCCTCCTGCGCATGTCTGAAGGCCATGGCATGATACCGCTGCATCACCTGTTCCTGTGTGAGCCCCTTGTCCGCCGGCTCGAAATGTCCTTTCTTCATGTCGGCGACCTTCTTGTCCACTATGACGCTCAGATACCTCGAGACCATGCCGTCCGGCACCTCGAACTTATGTTTTTCTATGAGCTTGTCGAGTATCCGGTTTTTGAGCCTCTCCTTTTCCGAGTCGTCCTTGGCCTTTTTTATCTCTTCCCCGACCCTGGCGCGCAGCACGGAGATGCCTTCCACCCCGAGGTCTTTTGCGAACTCGTCATCGAGGCCCGGGGTTATCTTCTCTTTGACGGATTTAACGTTAATCCTGAAGTCGGCGGTCTTTCCCGCGAGGTTGGCCTCGGTGTAATCGGCCGGGAACGTTATCTTGGCGTCGCGCGTCTGTCCCTTCACGGCTCCGGCGAGGGCCTCATTAAAACCCGGAAGAAGCGTAGTCGCGCCGAGCATGATGGGATAGTCTTTCGTCGCGCTGTTCTTTATGGGCGTCCCGTCGAGCGTTCCCTCGAAGTCGCAGGTAAGCATGTCCGTGTCCTTGGCGGGTCTGTCGACCTCGTTGAAATGCGAATGGTTGTCCGCGAGCCTTTTAAGCGCGTCCTCGACCTCATCGTCTTTTACCTCGACGGGCAGCCTTTCGAGTTCCATGCCGAGGTAATCGCTTATCTCGACCTTGGGCATGACTTCTACGGTCACGTCGTATGAAAATACGCCTTCTTCCGAGAGCTTACCGGATTTTACGTCGAACTTTGGGGGCGCGGCAGGCATGATGTGTCTTTCCCTGAGGGCATTCGGGTAAGACCGCTCGATGAGCTTTGTCATCACGTCCTCTTCCACCTGCGCCGCAAAGCGCTTCTTGAGGACGTTGACGGGCGCCGCGCCCTTCCTGAAACCGGCTACGCTTGCCTTTGTCTTCAGAGACGCGTAAGCGGACTTTATTTCCTTTTTGACATCCTCAGCCGGCACGGTGATGCTGACCTTCTTTTTTATCTGACTGAGATCCTCTACCTGGACGTTTAAGGCCTGATTTGACGTCTGCATAATGCTTTACCTTTACTCTCCTTTTTTTGTCGTCATTCTGAATATAGGCTTAAAAGCCTTGAGCAAGCATAGACTTCCCTTACTCAGCACAACGTTTAACATACTCCGCCAGACGTATTAAGTCTAACAGAGCGAAGCGAAGGATCTGCTTCTTCTTGGTTTTTATGTTTACGATTGCCTGCTAACGCTTGCAAAAGGGTTCGAGTCCACCGTCATATATCTTTAAATCGAGAGGGCGAAAAACCCGCCCTCTCGATTTAAGAATGGTGCGAGAGGGGGGAATCGAACCCCCATGGTTGCCCACCAGATCCTAAGTCTGGCGCGTCTGCCAGTTCCGCCACCCTCGCGCTTGAAAATTTGCAAGGAATTCAAAAGGATTCGAACCGACACCCGGGCATCGAGGCTGCACCGAGTCAATCAATTAAATTATAGGGTATTCAGATTCTGCTTGCAAGGGAAAACAAACCGGCCGTGAACCGTAACCGTAAAGGCTTTGTTTTTACACGGACACGGTCACGGACAACGGTCTTATCACGGCCGTTTCACGATTGCCTCAGCTTGAACCGCTTTACGGACTCCGTAAGCTGCCGATTCAAATCAGATAGGCGCTCGACGGCCTTATCCGTCTCTTTGGCCTTTTCAATGTTCTCAACGGATATCATTCTTACGGCCTCTATTGCCCCGAGCACGGAAACGGTGTTGCGGCTCTGTTCGCGCACGACGTTATTCACGTATCCGACCATCCGGTTTACGTCTTCCATTGTCGCGGTTATCTGTTTATTGGCCTCGGCCTGAGCCCTTGTGGAATTTTTAACCCTGAAGGCGATATCCGCCATGCGCTCTGTGGCCTTATTTATTAGCTCCGCGCCCTTTGCCTGCTCAGCGGTAGCGTTCACTATCCTCTTTGTCATGACCGCGACCTTCTCCATCGCCTCGACGACCGTGCGGCTCATGCGCGACTGTTCCCCGGAGGCGCGCGCTATCTCGCGTACGCTCGTATTGGACCTCTGCGCGCTCGTTACAATCTTTTCAAGGGCCGCGCCCGCGTCTTTTGACAGCCTCACGCCCTCCTCGACGCTCTCAACGCCCCTGTTCATGGCGGCAACCGCCCTCGCGGACTCGGCCTCTACCGCGCTTATTATCTCCGAGACCTCCTTGGCCGAGGTGGACGTCCTCTCGGCGAGGTCTTTTATCTCGTTTGCCACGACCGAAAAACTCTTCCCGCTCTCGCCCGTTTGCGAGGCTATTATCGCGGCATTCAAGGCTAAAAGATTAGTCTCTTCCGCAACGTCTCTTATGACGTCGAGTATCTTCCCCACCTCTTTGACCCTCTCCACGAGGGCGTTCATTATGACGGTGGATTCCCGCGTGGTGTCCTTGACCCTCATGATGCCATTGATGGTTGACTCGACGGATAGGAGGCCCGCCTTTGCGTCCCTTATGACGCCGTCCGCGAGCCGGGAGGCCTCGGCGGCGTTCAATTCCACCTCCTTGATGCTCGCGTTTATTTCAATCATCGAGGCCCGGACCTCGGAAACCGAATTGGAGAGACTGCCTATGTTGTCGGAGATTTCCCTTACGGAATGGGACATGTCCTTGGTTGAAAGCGCGGTCTCGTCAACGCTCAAGAAGAGCGATTCCATGTTATCAACCACTTCGTTTATGCCCGCGCCGAGTTCAAGCGCCGAGGCTGCGCCCCTTTCCATTGAAACCGCGAGGGCATCGGTGGATTTGGCTATGCCGGACATGGCCAAGTTCGTAACCTCCATAGTCATGCCGACGCCGTCAAGAGACGCCCCCTGGCTGTTTGAACCCTCGAGCACGTGCCTGCTCATCTGCCTCACGCCGTTTGATATCGAGGATGCCGCGCTCGATGCCTCCCGTATGTCTTCTATCATGCCGTGCAGGTTGCGTATGACCTCGTTAGTCCCCCTGCCGAGGTCTCCGGCCTCATCGTCGGTACTTACCCCTGATGTGACCGTCAAGTCCCCGCCCGCAAGCTGCTTTGTGGTCTCAACGAGGCTCAGTATGGGATCGGTAACGACCTTGCGTATGAATATGAGACCCGCTATGCCCATGGTGAGCACCACGAAGAACCCGTAGACTATCTGATGCCCTATCTCCGTCATGGCGTAAGACAGTTCGCTCTCGATGGGGACTATTATCTCGATACCGCCCATCACGTCGCCTATCTTATGCTTAGTCGCCCCGCCTCCCTGCGCCTTGTTGTGGCAATTGACGCAGGTTTCCGACGTGGCGACGTCCGGGATAATGAGCCTTGCGGATTCCATGCCTTTATGTTTGGTAAATTCGTAATGTCTTGTATCCAGACCCTTGGCGAATTTTTCAAGGGCGGTCTTTTGGAACTCGTCCCTTGGCCCGGATTCGGGATTGAGCGGAGAGAGGCTTACGATATTGACGTAAAAACCGCCGGAGGCGCCCAGCGATTCGGAGACCTCCCTTAAAAAAGCGGCAGGGGTGGGTATGGATTTTTCAACGCTGTGATACGAGCCGCTAACCTTCATGCCTGCGTCGAGGGCGCGCTTAACGACCGTTGCTGAGTAGAACTGCCTGTCGGCGGATATCTCGCGGGAAAGGATGTTTGCGGTATTCAGCCCCATCCTCCTTGTCTGCTCTATCCTCTCATAGTAGATGTATGCGCTGTAGGCGCCGAAGATTACCGCCCACACCGCCGCCGCGAAGATAAGCAGCTTGACCCTTACGCCGATTCTCATCGTTTGCCGCCGTTATGATATTTATCGTTGCCGGAGCGTGGGAACGATAATAACATCCCATCCCTTATCGGCATCTCATTATTTTAAAAATGGCATTATAGCAAATGGCGGCTGTTTTACAAGGCCTTTCCCATGGAAAGCGGGGATGGAAATATAAAGACGGGGCAGGCCTTTTGGCCTGCCCCGTCTTTATTGTCTTTGGCGGACACGTCCCGCCATATTTGTTGGGTTACGCAACCTACCATCAGGTGCGCCCCGACATGAAGCAGCTCAGACCTTTAGGTCTGACTTAGAAGTTAGCCACTACCATCAGGTACGCCCAGTCCATGTTCGCAATCTTCTTGGTGGGCGTCGTTGCCGTGTACGCGGTCTGGTTCTTTATGAACTTGCCGGGCAAGAAGCGCGAGTAGCCTAAATCGAGCGATACCGAGCTGTTGTACTTGTAGATGGCGCGAAGATCAATCTCGCTGCCCACGTCCGTTGCGGTGTTGGTCGTGCTTGCCGCGCGGTTGCCGCCCGGGGTGCTCTCCCAGTTAGCCGCGCCGTACCATGCGTCGGCCTTTTGCGCGAGCTTGAAGTTCCAGTATGCGAACTCGACCTTTACCTTGTCGAGCGGCTCCGCGCTTACGGCCAACGCATAAGCCTTCATGTTTCTCCAACCCTGCTGGTCGGCATAGCCGTACTTGTCGTGGTTGGTCGGGAAGAGGTTGAAGAAGGTCGTTATCTTCTCGTCGGTGCCGTCCTTGTCGCCCGAGGCGTAGTCATACTCGAGACCTACCCTGAGTTTTGCCACAGGCAGGGTGTATCCGCCCTTTATCGCGTAGGCGCTGCCTTTGATCTTGTAGGACTTCACGTAAGTCGTTACCGTGCCGGTCTGGAGCGGCACGAACTCTGCGGTGTAGTCAATGCCAATAGCCCCGCCCTTAACCCTAAAGCCGAAGGTATTGATGACGGATGAATCCTTTAAAGTGCTGCCCTGCAAACTGGTGTTGCCGAGCGTGGTCTGTCCGAACGCGGTGCCGGCCGTGGTTGTGTTCTTATCAATGAGCCTCAAGAGATACACGTCCACGTCCGCGAGCTTATCCGGGACGACCTTCACGGTGCTGTAGATGCCATAGAAGTCCATATCCGTATTGCTCGTGGTGTTCTCCACTATCGTTGACCTGAAAACGTCGAGGTCGAGGGCCTTTGACTTGTAGTAGAAGTTCGCCGCGTCAAAGCTCCTGCCGTTAGCCGACCAGCCAAAAGATCCGATGAGCCTTTGGTCCCCGTAATTGAGTTCCTGACGGCCCACCTTTACGGCAATCCCCGAGCCGAATACGTTGTCCACGTTCAGGTATGATTCGTGGAGGTCTGTAACGTTGGAGGCCGCGGTGGCCGAGCCGGCAGCAACTGCCGCGCCGCCGGTATCAGTCAGACCCGGGCCGCCGTTTGCATTAGACGTTGCGCCCCACACCCTTGTGTCCTGAAGGGTTATCTTTACGCTTGTGTCGTCCGTTGCCTTGACGTTGCTTGTGAGCCTTACCCTCTGAGCAGTGAAGTCTTGGTGGTCGTTTGCCGACTTTCCTGTTGCGCTTACAATTCCGCCGTCAAAATCCTTGTTATTACTGTATTCCGACCTCAACAGATACTGGCCGCTTACGGTAACGTCCGACGCCATCGAAGGGGCCGCCATTGCAACCATTGCGGCTGCTGCAAAAACCGACAATAAAAATCTCTTCATCCTCTCTTCCTCCTTGTTATTGTGTATGTATTATTCCACTGCTGAAGCAACAAGCGCCTGTGCACAATCACACCCGCGCAACGAACTTATTTTTATCAGACCTACGAGGTCTGAGCTGCATCTCAAGAGCTGTCGCCGGCATTGCAATGACTCGTCATAGGCCGCCTTCTCCCAAGGGGACGCCAGCCCCCTTTAACGGGGACATCCCCTTTATTGATTGAGCTTCTCAAACGCGCCGACTCATCTATTACACACAAACCCGATGCGAGGTCTATCCGTCAATTAACCGCAAGTTATTTTTTAAGGATTTTAACCGCAATGCGGGAACATGAACCGACCGCTTTGTCGGTTAAAATTGTTATACTTATACACAACATTAAACCCCCTGTCAAGCAATTTAATGACCTTCCACGATATTTTTTTTGAGGGGTTTTTCCCTCAAACCACCCCGGCCCTTATGAGGTCGTGCATGTGTATCACCCCTACAACGTCTCCGGCAGAGTCATGGACAAAGAGCGACGTTACCAAGTTCTTCTCCATTACGGCTAAGGCGGATTCGGCCAGGACCGCGCCCTCTATCCTCAACGGGTCTTTCGTCATCACGTCTGCGGCTTTTTTGCCGAGGATGTCGCCGCCCTTTGCAAGCGCCCTTCTCAAATCCCCGTCCGTAACGATGCCCACGAGTTTCTTGCCCTTGAATACGCCGGTCATGCCCATCCTCTTTGCCGTCATCACTATAATGGCGTCTTTCATCGAGTCGCCCGGCGACACCCTCGGCATGGCATCCCCGGCGTGCATCAGCTCACCTGCCTTCATAAACCTCCTGCCAAGACTCCCAGCCGGATGGAGGAGCGCAAAGTCCGAAGCCTTGAAGCCTTTTTTCTCGAGGAGCGCCACGGCAAGGGCGTCTCCCATGGCAAGCGCCGCGGTCGTCGAGGCCGTAGGCGCAAGACCGAGCGGACACGCCTCGACCTTAACGCCCACGTCGAGCGTAACGTCGGCGTGCCTTGCAAGGGTCGAATCCATCCTACCCGTCATGGCGAGCATCCTGACGCCGAGTCTTTTTACCACCGGCACTATCTTTATAAGCTCCTCGGTCTCGCCTGAGTTCGACACCGCAAGAAGGATGTCGTTTTTCATTACCATGCCGATGTCCCCGTGTATGCCCTCGGCCGGGTGGAGGAAAAACGCGGGTGTTCCAGTGGATGAAAGAGTGGAGGCTATCTTCTGGCAGATGATGCCTGATTTGCCCATGCCAGAGACAACGACCTTGCCGGTTGCCGCGAGTATCAAGGCAACGGCCTTCGAGAAGTTGCCGTCAAGCCTTCCGGTAAGGGCGCGCACCGCGTCGGCCTCTATACCGAGCACGCGGCAGGCTATTTTAATGGACTGGTCTATTTTCTTTTTTATCTTCATGCGCTTTAGGATATGGGGGGTGGGGGGGGTAGGAGGTAGGAGGTGGTGAAGACTTTACCACATCCCACTCCCCACATCCCACCTCCTATCCCCTCCTCACCACCCTGTCTATCTCGATGAGTTTTTTGACCAATCCCTTTACGTCTTTTAAGGCAATCGAATTCGGCCCGTCGCAAAGGGCATTGTCAGGGTCCGGGTGCACCTCCATGAAAACCCCGTCCACGCCCGCGGCAACCGCGGCGCGGGCGAGATATTGCGCCATGTCTCTATCCCCGCCTGAGCGCGTCCCAAGTCCGCTCGGCGTCTGGACGCTGTGCGTGGCGTCGAAGACCACCGGATACCCTAATCCGCGAAGAACCGGAAACGCCCTCATGTCCGCGACAAGATTATTATAACCGAAGGTCGTGCCGCGCTCGGTGATGAAAATATTTTTGTTGCCCGTCGAGACGGCCTTCTCGATGGAGTTCTTCATGTCGCCGGGGGCCATGAACTGCCCTTTTTTGATGTTAACGACGCGGCCGGTCTTTGCAACGGCCACTATCAAGTCCGTCTGTCTGCAAAGATACGCGGGTATCTGCAATATATCCACGGCCTCGGCGACTTCAAGCACGTCGTGTTTGCAGTGAACGTCAGTGAGCACGGGCACCTTGAAGGTCTCTTTTGCCTTTTTCAAAATCTTCAACCCTGCCTTGATGCCCGGGCCCCTGAAGGATTTTACGGACGACCTGTTGGCCTTGTCGTAAGAGGACTTGAAGACGAACGGGGCATTCAAGTCTTCCGTAATCTTGACGAGCGCTTCAAGCGTCGAGAGCACGAGCTTTTCGCTCTCCACAACGCAGGGCCCAATAATAAAAAAGAGGCCCTTGCCCCCGCCGATTGAAAAATCTTTTAGTTTTATGGTCTGCATCGAATCCATTCCGTTACGCGGTGCGTCTGGTCTTCTTCGCGCCTTTTCCTTTCGGCGCGCGCGACTTGGCTGCGAGCACCGCATTTATAAAACCCTTAAAGAGCGGGTGCGGCGCAACAGGTCTGCTCTTGAATTCAGGGTGAAACTGGCAGGCCACGAAATACGGATGCTTCTTGTACTCCATTATCTCGACGAGCGTTCCGTCGGGCGACAGGCCGCTCCACTCCACGCCCGCCTTTTCCAAGACCGGCCTGTAGTCGTTATTGACCTCGTACCTGTGTCTGTGGCGCTCGCTTATCTCGGTTGCGCCGTAAAGCGCGTGCGCCTTCGTACCTTTCTTTATGACGCACGGGTACGCGCCGAGCCTCATTGTGCCGCCTTTGGCGTTTATCCCGCGCTGCGACTCCATTATGTCAACCACCGGATGCAACGAGTCAGGGTCGAACTCCGCGGAATTGGCGTCTTTCATACCGGCCAGATACCTTGCCATCTCTATGACCGCAACCTGCATTCCGAGGCATATCCCGAAAAACGGAATTTTATTCTCGCGGGCGAATCTTACGGACGCGACCTTGCCCTCCACGCCCCGGCTGCCGAACCCTCCGGGGATGAGGATGCCGTCTAGGTTTTTGAGCACAGTTGCCGCGCCCTTTTTCTCGACGTCTTCAGAGTCTATATAATGGAGGTTCACCTTGCAGTTATTCGCTATGCCGCCGTGTATCAGGGCCTCGTGCAGGCTCTTGTACGAATCCTGCAGGTTGACGTACTTGCCGACTATCCCGATGGCGCATTCTCCCGCCTGATTATTGAGCTTCTTTGTTATCTCCTCCCACTGGTCTAATTTGGGCCCGCGCGTCCAGATGCCAAGGAGTTTTATTATCTTCTCGTCAAGCCCCTCGTTGTGGAAGACGAGCGGGACTTCATAGACGCACCTTACGTCCTGCGCGGATATGACCGCGTCCTTGTCCACGTTGCAAAAGAGCGCAATCTTGCCCTTTAGCTCCGGGTTCAAAGGACGGTCGCACCTACAAAGGAGTATGTCGGGCTGGATGCCTATCTCGCGCAGTTTATTCACGCTGTGCTGCGTGGGCTTGGTCTTCATCTCCTGCGCGGTTGCGATGTACGGCAGAAGCGTAAGGTGGATGTAGAGGCAGTTCTCACGGCCGAGGTCGAACCTCAATTGCCTTATGGCCTCGAGGAACGGCAGGCTCTCGATGTCGCCCACTGTGCCGCCTATCTCGATGATGGCGATGTCCGCGTTGTTTGCGATGGCGAGCACCCTGCCCTTGATTTCGTCCGTAACGTGAGGGATGACCTGCACCGTGCATCCGAGATAATCGCCCCTGCGTTCCTTCGTTATTATCGAGTCGTAGACCTGACCCGTGGTGAAGTTATTTCTGCGCGTGAGTTTTGCGGTGGTGAACCTCTCGTAGTGGCCGAGGTCCAAATCCGTCTCAGCCCCGTCGTCCGTAACGAAAACCTCTCCGTGCTGAAAAGGACTCATGGTGCCGGGGTCCACGTTTATATAGGGGTCAAGCTTTTGCATGGTGATGGTCAGCCCGCGCGTTTCGAGCAGCGCGCCGATGGACGCGCTTGCTATCCCCTTGCCGAGAGACGAGACGACCCCGCCGGTTACGAATATGAATTTCGTCTTTATTTGTTTTTTGTGGTCGGTCATTGTTTAAAGGCGGTATAACATTAACCGCGATATGCGTCTTTTCGATGCCTCACGTGCTGGATTGTTACAGTATTGCTTTCAACATCCAGATGACATATCACGCGATAATCTCCGATGCGGATACGGTATAGGGATTCGGCCCCGTAGAGCTTCCTGACCTGAAGCGGATGCGGGTTAGCCGAGAGCGCCTCTACAGCTTCGACAATCTTAGGGATATACCGCCTGTCAATACCCCTCAGTTCACGCTCGGCGGAGCTTTTCCAAACGATGTTATAAGAGGCCATCTGCCTTAAGACGCTTCTTGATGTTCTCGAAGTGTATCGCGGACTCATCCTTTCGTTCCGCTACGACGGCAAGGTCGTGTATGTCCTCTAAAAGTTCTTCGTAATCCTCGATGGGCAACATTACGGATTTTTTCTTGCCGCTCTCGTCGAGTAAAAACTGCGGATGTAGTTTTTCCATATTCGTCCTTTCTTCCATATCGTCAGCGGTTAAATCACATCGGATATTCTACCGCAAAACAAACTCAGAGTCGCACAAATTTCTATTGGGCTTTAAAAATCCCCCGCACCTTTTCAAGGTCTTCGGGGGTGTCAACGGATATTGGGTTATAGGCCGTCTCAACGACCTTAATTCTAACGCCGTTTTCAAGCGCGCGGAGCTGCTCGAGACACTCCGTTGTCTCCAATCCCGTAGGCGGCATTGACGCAAATCTAAAGAGGAACTCGCGCCTGTAGACGTAAAGCCCGATGTGCTTATATGCGCGGATATCCGCGAAAGACTTCCTTGAAAACGGCACGGGGCTTCTTGAAAAATAAAGCGCGAAACCGTCTTTGTCCGTAACCACCTTTACTATGTTCGGGTCGCGGTAGTCGCGCTCATCGGTTATCCGCGTCTTGAGCGTGCAAATCTGCAGGGCAGGGTCCGCGAGCATGGGGGCAACGGCCTCGTCAATGGCGGAAGGCTCGATTAGCGGCTCGTCACCCTGCACGTTGACGATAATGTCGGCATCGTCATTTTTTATCGCCTCGGCGATTCTATCCGTGCCTGATGCGTGGTCAACCGAGGTCATAACAACAGCGCCGCCAAAGGCGCTCACGACCTTGAATATCCGCTTGTCGTCGGTTGCCACTGTAACGCCGCTTATGAGCTTTGCGGCCTTTGCCCGCTCGCAAACCCTTTGTATCATGGACTTGCCGTTTATGTCAGCAAGCGGTTTGCCCTCGAAACGGGTTGAACCCCATCTGGCGGGGATGATTGAGACGACTTTCATAATCCCCCAGCTTCCCGTTGCATGTGTCAGCCTTCGGTTGACGGCAATGGGAGCCCAGCCCTTAAAAAAAAGGGGGTAACCTTTACGC
>JACRCC010000088.1 GCA_016234405.1 Deltaproteobacteria bacterium
CCGTTTTTTCCGCTGCCGGGCTTGCCTGTTTTATCCGGCATCACCATGCCGGCGGTCATTATGATCTTGAATGCGTCCTCAACCGAGAGGTCTATTGATATGACCTCGCTTTCTTTTACTATCATGTAAAACCCGGTTGTAGGGTTGGGCGTCGTGGGCACGAACACGCTTACCGAATCCCCGCCGGTTTTGTCCTTTAGGCTGCCTTTAGGCCGTCCCGTCTGGAACCCCACCGAGTAGACGCCGGAGCGCGGGAACTCGACGAGCACCACGTGTTTGAACCCCTCGTGCTCCTCGCTGAAGAAGGTTTCGAGAAACTGTTTCGTGGCGTTGTAGACCATGCGCAGCAAAGGTATCTTGGAGATGAGCCTCTCACCTAAGACCACGAGCGCGCGGCCGAAGATGTTTTTGGTGAGGAGCCCAACGAGGAAGATTACCCCGACGGTAAATATTACGCCGAGGCCCGGTATATGGAACGGCAGATATGTGTCGGGGTGAACCAAACCGGGGAGCAGCCCAAGGACGTTGTCCATGAAACCTACGATGAGCGAGAGCACGTAGATGGTGATGTAGAGAGGCACCACCACTAAAAGACCGGTTATGAAGCAGCCTCTTATTCCTTTTGTCATAGCGGTGATGGAGAGCCTGTAGCTTGGGGCTTTAGCCCTGATATGTTATCAGACCTAAAGGTCTGAGCTACTACCTCCGAGAAGTTATAGGCGGTGGCCGGTAATGCCGGAGCTTACCATCTTGAGCGCGTTATGCGCGTCCACGTAAACGAGCGCGGGCTTGTGCCCGCGCGCCTCAGCCTCTTCGAGCATGGCGTAGCAGGCTATTATCACGCAGTCGCCCTTTTTTGCGAGGTGCGCGGCCGCGCCCTTCACGGATATAGTCCCTGTGCCGCGTTCGGCGGCTATCGCGTAGGTGGTGAAACGATTGCCGTTGGCGATGTTGTAGACCTGCACCTGCTCGAACTCGTTTATGCCCGCGGCCTCCATGACAGAGGCGTCAATGGCGATCGACCCTTCGTAGTCCACGTTGGAGTCCGTCACCGTCGCCCTGTGGATCTTGCTTTTTAGCATCGTTAGCTGCATCTTCCTCCGTCTTCGTGCCCGGGCGTGCAGCTCAGGGCTTTAGCCCTGACATCTCATCGGACCTAAAGGTCTGAGCTACGGGCGCCTCCGTTAAAGGATTTTATTCAGCCGTAAGCAGGCAGTTGTCTATGAGTCTTGTCTTGCCTATCCTGACGGCAACGAGAAGGCGCGCGGTTTTTTCGACATGAGCGAGTTCCCTTAGCGCAACCGGGTCGCAGACACTAATATACTCTATCACGGCTTGAGGTTCTTTCTCCATGATTTTTTTCGCCTTTTCGATTATTGTCTTTGCCGTTGCGCCGTTGCGGGCGGCTTTTTTAGCCGCCATGAGCGCCCTTGGGATGGAAGACGCGGCCAGTCTCTCCTTCGGATTGAGATGGGAGTTTCTTGAACTCATGGCAAGCCCGTCGGCCTCGCGCGCGGTCTCCACGCCGATTATCTCGATGGGCAGGTTTAAGTCATTCACCATTTTTTTAATCGTTATGAGCTGCTGAAAATCCTTTTCGCCGAATATGGCCGCGTGAGGAAAGACGATGTTAAAGAGCTTCAACACAATCGTTGCAACGCCGCGGAAGTGTCCGGGGCGGGACGCCCCGCAAAGACCCTTTGTAAGCTCCGTTACCTCGGCGTAGGTTTGATACCCCGGCGGATACACGGAGGACGGTTCGGGAGTAAAAACAATATCAGCCCCGGCTTCTTCGGCTATTTTTAAGTCCCGCTCCATGTCCCTCGGATACGAAGCGTAGTCCTCCTTTGGGCCGAACTGCGCGGGATTGACGAAAATGCTGAGGACAAGTATATCCCCCCTTGTCCTGCCAGCCCGCAGGAGCGCCCTGTGGCCGTCGTGGAGGAAACCCATCGTGGGCACCAAGGCTATTGCGTCGCCCCTTGCGCGCGCATCTAAACAAAGGCGCTGCATCACGGAGATGTCTTTTATTGTTTTCATGCGGCAAAAAGGAGGTTTTTAATAGCAGTGTTTTTTGGCCGGGTACTCGCCGTCTTCCACGTCTTTTATATACGCGGCTACGGCTGAGGATATTACGCCGTTGAGGTCCGCGTATCTTTGCACGAACCGCGGAGCCCGAATACCCGTGTCGAGTCCGAGCATGTCGTTTGTCACGAGCACCTGTCCGTCGCAGGCCGGCCCCGCGCCTATGCCGATGGTCGGGATGGAGATGGACTCCGTGATGCGTTTTGCAAGCTCGGCAGGCACGCATTCAAGGACAATGGCAAACGCGCCCGCGTTTTCAAGCTCCTTGGCGTCGTCAAGGAGTATCTCGGCATGGTCTTTTGCCTTGCCCTGCACCTTGTAACCGCCAAAGGCGTGGATGGATTGGGGCGTAAGGCCGATGTGCCCCATCACCGGCACGTCCATGTTCGATATGGCCTTTATTGTCTCAACCGTCCGCCTTCCGCCCTCGACCTTTACGGCCTGGGCCCCGCCTTCCTTTACGAGCCGGGCAACGTTTCTCCTCGCGTCCGTTATGGAGGTCTGATACGACCCGAAGGGCATATCCGTTACGATGAGGGGGTTTAGCGCGCCCCGCGCAACCGCGCTTGAATGGTATATCATCTCTTCCATTGTAACGGGCAGGGTGGTCGGGTGTCCGGCCTCAGCCATGCCAACGGAATCGCCGACTATTATCATGGGGATGCCGCAGGCGTCGAGGATCTTTGCCACGGGACAGCTGTAGGCCGTAAGCACGGGGATCTTGCGTCCCTCCTGCTTCATCTTTATTATGTCGGGCGCGGTTATCTTTTTCATGGCGATTTTGGCGCGGTCTTTACCGTTTTTTTGACGCAAGCGGGCGAAAGTGCTGGGACCCGCCCTTCATGCCCTTTATTTCCTTGATGAGCCCCGCAAGGTCGCCCGTGTCCTTCACGAAGTCTATCTCCGAGGTGTTGACCACGAGGAGCGGGGTGTCGTTATAGTAAAAGAAATACCTGTTGTAGGCGTCAACGAGCCTTTCGAGATATTCCGCCTTTACGTCCTTTTCGTAGTCCTTATTTCTTATGCCTATCCTTTCAAGCAATACTTCGGTTGACGCCTGAAGGTAGACCACGAGGTCGGGCTTGGGGATGCGGGTGTCGAGGAGCCTGTAGACCTGCTCGTAGAGCTGGAGTTCGTTCTCATCCAAGTTTAGGTAGGCGAATATCCTGTCCTTTGCGAACATATAATCCGACACTACGGTTGAGGTAAAGAGCTCCTGCTGGAACATGTCTTTTTGCTGCTGATACCTGCTTATGAGAAAAAAGAGCTGGGTCTGAAAGGCGAATTTTTTTATTGCCCCGTAGAACTTGGGCAAAAACGGGTTGGCCTCAATCGCCTCTATGAGCGGCCGGCCGTTCAATTCCTTTGCAAGCAGCTCCGCCAAAGAGCTTTTGCCGACCCCTATCGGGCCTTCGATTGCGATATAGCGCGCCTTTTCCATCTTGGTATCCTTACAAACTATCTTAGGGCAAGGGAAAAGTCAAGGACGCGCGAAGGTGCGCGTGAAGCCCTTCAGTGAGTCTTCCGAACTCGGCCGTCGTCAGAGTCTCGCCCCTTCTTTGCGGGTCAATGCCGGTTTTTTTAAGCGCCCGCTCTATTTCCTCGCGGGACAACCCGAGCGTCTTGAGTGAATTTAAAAGTGTCTTTCTGCGCGTGCCAAAGGCGGCCTTTACGACCTTTTTAAACGCCGCTTCGTCGTTGATGGCCACCCTCGGGACGGAGAGGAACTTAAAACTAACGACCGAGGAATCCACCTTTGGCCTCGGGGAAAAAACATTTCGTGAAACGTCGAACTCTCTCTTTACGTCGGCCCAGACCTGAGAAAAAACCGAGAGGCCGCCGTAGTCTTTTGTTCCGGGCGTTGCCGTGAGCCTCATTGCGACTTCCTTTTGGAACATGAGCGTCAAAGATGAAAACGCGGCCCGCTCTTCTATGAATTTTGCGGTAATCGGGCCTGAGATATTGTAGGGCAGGTTCGACACTACCTTAAAGACGCGCCCGCCCGCGAGTTCAAGAAAAGATACCTTCAGCGCATCGGCGCGGATGACCTCGAATCCTTTGAAAGAGGCGAATCTTTCTTTAAGCGTATGGACAAGCGCTGGGTCTAATTCAATCGCCGTAACGCGCCCCCCGGCGCTCAAAAGCCCTTGGGTAAGGATACCTTTTCCGGGCCCCACCTCAAGCACGCTGTCGCCCTCGCGGATACCGGCGACCGATATTATCCGCCTGACGATATTCCTGTCAGTCAAAAAATGCTGGCCTAAGCGCTTCTTGGGGTGAGCCACTCAGATCCCCTCCCCAGCGCCGCTTTCCAATGCCGATGGCTGTTATTCACAAAAAACTCCGCGACGGAAAGTGGCGCTGGGCACGGCGTTCATGGTGAGGTTTCCGTAAGAGCCTTTTTTGAGTTGAGCGTATCCGAGGGCCGCGATCATGGCCGCGTTGTCGCTGCAATAGCGGGGATGCGGGATGAAAAGGCGGATATGCGCGCCGTCTACCGCGTCAATGAGGCGTTCCCGCAGCCTCGAGTTGCAGGCAACGCCTCCGGCGACAACGAGGTCTTTGGCGCCGGAGGCGTCAACGGCCCACAGGGCCTTTGTGACGAGCACGTCAACTACGGCCTCCTGAAAACTTGCGGCAAAGCCGTTGAGGTCGTCCTTTTCCACGCCGGTCTTAACGTGGTTCATTGCGGCCGTTTTTATGCCTGAGAAACTGAAATCAAGACTGCCCTTTGCGATATACGGCCTGGTGAAGGGAAAACTTTTGGGGTCTCCGGTCTTTGAGAGGGCGTCTATCACTGTGCCGCCCGGGTATCCGAGGCCGAGGAGTTTTGCGACCTTGTCAAAGGCCTCTCCCGCGGCGTCGTCGCGTGTTTGTCCGAGGACTTCGTAAACGTTGAAGTCTTTAATCAGAAGAAGCGCGGTGTGGCCGCCTGAGGCGATAAGCGAGACGAACGGAAAGCACGGCGACGGGGCGTCGTTTCCCGTATCCTTCAAGAACGCGGCTATGGGGTGGGCTGCTATGTGGTTCACGCCGGTAAAGGGTATGCCCGTTACTAAGGAGACGGCCTTTGCGAAGGTAAGCCCAACGAGGATGGAGCCTACGAGTCCCGGCCCCTGCGTTACCGCGATGCCGTCAATGTCCTTTAAGCCGGCGCCGGCTGCGGTGAGCGCCTCTTCAACGACCGGTATTATGGCCTCGATGTGCCGCCGGGAGGCGAGTTCGGGCACGATGCCGCCGTATCTGCCGTGGATGGAATCTTGAGAGGAGACGACGGACGAGCGCACGATACCCCCGTCTTCCACCACTGCCGCGGCAGTGTCGTCGCAGGAGGTCTCTATGCCGAGGACAAGCATGTTACCGCGCAATCTCCCGCATGGCTTTTAAAAACCGCTCGATATGTTTATGCGTGGTGAAATAACCGGGGCTGACGCGGATTGCGCCGAGCGGATGCGTGCCGGCCCGCCTGTGGGCCTCAGGCGCGCAAAGGACGCCTGTTCTGACCATGATGGAGTATCTCTCGTCAAGGCGTGTTCCGGCCTCGGCAGGGGTAATGCCCTCCATGGTAAACGCGACGAGAGAGACCCTTTTTAAAGGGTCTTGAGTTCCGATGATTTTCACGCCTTTTATCCCGGCAAGGCCTTTCAATAGCGCGGCCACGAGTCCGAGTTCGTGAGCGCGTATCTTTGCCACGCCTTCTTTTAAGACGAATTCCACGCCGGCGCCGAGTCCGGCGATGCCCGGGGCGTTGAGCGTTCCGGCCTCCAGCCGTTCGGGCATTTCAAGTATCGTGTCAAAGTCTCCGGTCCCGCCGTTTAAAAGGGGCGGCAGCTCGATGCCGGGTCTGACGTATATGAAGCCGGTGCCCTGCGGCCCGAGGCATGATTTGTGGCCTGTAGCGGCAAGCACGTCGAGCCCCCATTTTTTTACGTCAATCGGAGATGCCCCTGCGGTCTGGGCCGCGTCGAGGATGAAGGTGATTCCCCTGCTGCGGCAAAAACGGGACATCTCCTCAACCGGTTGAAGGCCGCCGTAGACGTTTGATGCGTGGGTCATGGCAACGGCCCGCGTATTTTTTTTGACTGCGGCCTTGATGTCTTTGAGGCGCGCGAACCCTTGGTCGTCGAGGGCGATTTTCGTTACTTCAACGCCCGCGTCTTTGAGCGCCGCAAGGGTCTTTACGACCGAGTTGTGCTCTGCAACGGTTGAAATTACATGGTCTTTGGGGCGCAGCACGCCCTTGAGGCCGATGTTTATCGCCTCTGTCGCGTTTTTGGTGAAGGCAACGCGGGAGGAATCCGGGGAGTTTATGAGGCGCGCAACGGCCTCTCTCGCGTTGAAGACGACACGGCCGGCCTCCATCGCCATCCTGTGGCTTGCCCTGCCGGGATTGCCGCCAATCTTTCTCAAGACCAAGTCCACTTTTTTATAAACCGCTTGGGGCTTGGGGTGGGACGTGGCGGCGTTATCGAGATAGATCAACTCTTTTTTCAAGTTTTTTCAACCACCCCTTTTACGACCTTGCTGAAATCCGCCACCCTGTATGGCTTGGCGATTACGGCGGAAAAGCCGTATTTCGTAAAGTCGCTCATGATGGGGTCTTTGGAGTACCCGCTTGAAACGACGGCCTTCACTTGCGGGTCTATCTCAAGGAGTTTTTCCATTGCCTCTTTGCCGCCCATGCCCCCGGGGACAGTGAGGTCCATGACGACGGCGGCAAACGGCGCGCCGGAGTCAAACGCTTTTTTATACATCTCGACGGCCGTCTTTCCGTCCGCCGCGAACTCGGCGTCGTAACCCATGAGGTTCAACATCTCTCCTGAGACGTCCCGCACCACCTCTTCATCGTCCATCACGAGGACTTTGCCCTTTATGACGCCGCCCTTTACGAAAGGCCGCGCCCTCTCTTTGCCCGCGTGATTTGCCGCGCGCGCCGCGCCTGCGGGCAGGCAGATGAAAAAGGCCGCGCCTTTGCCGTCTTTGGAGATTGCGCTTATGCTTCCGCCGTGCCTTTGTACTATTGAATACGATATCGCAAGCCCTAATCCGCTCGCCTTTTCCTTGGTGGTGAAGAACGGATCGAATATCTTGGGGAGCGCGTCTTCAGAAATGCCGGGGCCCGTGTCTTCAACGGTTATCTTTACGTAATCGCCCCCGGGCACAGGCCCTGCGTCCGCGGCGTTTTCCACGGTGATGTCCATGCGCCCTTTTCCGCCCATTGCGTGTTTGGCGTTGAGGATGACGTTGTTGAAGACCTGCGTTATCTGTCCGATGTCCACATCCACCTGTTTTACGCCGTTTTTTACGTGAAAGACGCACTCTATATCCGTGCCCTTGAGAACCAACGCCGCAGAATCTTTGATAATACGCTCGACGTTTGCCGTCTCACGGACCGGCCCCCCGCCTCTGGAAAAGGTCAGGAACTGCTTGGTGAGGTCTTTTGTCCGCAGCGCCGCTTTTTCTATCTGCGAGAGTATCCAAAAAAGTCTTTCGTCTTCCTTGAGATAATTCTTTCCGATGGAGACGTTTCCGAGTATGCCCATGAGATGGTTGTTGAAGTCATGCGCTATGCCTCCGGCGAATTCCCCGATGGATTCGAGTTTTTTGGCCTTAAGGAGTTCATCTTCGGTTTTTTTGCGCTCGGTTATGTCCTGCACCGTTCCGGTCATGCGGATAGCCTTGCCTTCGGCGTCAAATTGCGCCTCCGCTTTTTCGCGGACTATGCGCTCAGTCCCGTCGGGAAGGATAATCCTATGGTCTATTTCGTAGGGTCTTTTAAGGGTAAGGGCGTCGTCAACGGATTTTCTTACGAACCCCCGGTCGTCCGGGTGAACGGAGTTGAGAAACGCCTCGTATGTCGCGCCGAACTCCTGAGGTTTAAACCCGAATATCCTGTAGATTTCATCAGACCAGTAAAGCCGGTTATTCGTTATGTCCCAATCCCAATTTCCCAGCCTTGCGAGCCTCTGCGATTCGTTAAGGCGTTTGACCGTTATCTCAAGTTCCGTGCCGCAGGGTCCCGTTAACCCGCCTTCAAGTTCGGCGACCCTCTGAGAGAGCCGCTCGATTTCAAGGGTGAGTTCTTTTTTGGTTTTATCGGATGGTTTCATTTCTCTTCTCCATTATGGCTGCCTTATGATAAGGCCTCAAACAATCTCCCTGTCAAGCGTCCTGTATTGGATGGCCTCCGATACGTGATGCGGCAAGATGTCTTTCGCGCCTTCAAGGTCGGCTATTGTGCGCGAGACCTTGAGTATCCGAGTATACGCCCTTGCCGAAAGCCCCAACCTGTCCACGGCGGTCTCGAGGAGGCGCATCGAGTCTTTGCAGATGGGGCAGTATTTTTTTACGAGCCGCGCCGGGATGCGGGCGTTTGAAGAGACCTTTTTGTCCTTAAACCTTTCCGCCTGAACGCCCCGCGCCTTGTCCACCCTTTTTTTGACCTCCGAGGAAGTCTCTGCAACGGCCTCCGAGGAGAGTTCCCTGAATCTTACCGCGGGCACGGTGCAGTGTATGTCAATCCTGTCGAGGAGCGGGCCTGAGATGCGCGACCGGTAGTTCATTATCTGCATGGGCGTGCACGTGCACTCCTTGTGGAGGTCCCCGAAGTGCCCGCACGGACACGGGTTCATGGCGCCCACGAGCATGAATTCCGCCGGGTATGAGAGGCTCGTGGCCGCGCGCGCAATCAGCACTCGGCCGTCTTCCATTGGTTGACGGAGCACGTTAAGGACGTTTTTTTTGAATTCCGGCAGCTCGTCCAAAAAGAGCACTCCGTTATGCGCGAGGCTCACCTCACCGGGCCTCGGTATCCTTCCTCCGCCGATGAGACCCGCGTCGGATATCGTATGGTGCGGGGCGCGGAACGGGCGCTCGGCGACAAGGGCGCGCTCCGGGGGCAGGACCCCGGCCACGGAGTGCACCTTGGTCGTCTCTATGGCCTCGTCGAGGGTTATACAGGGGAGGATCGTGGGCACCCGCATGGCGAGCATGGTTTTCCCCGTGCCCGGCGGGCCTATCATCAAGACGTTGTGTCCTCCAGCCGCCGCCACTTCAAGCGCCCTCTTGACGGAACCCTGCCCCTTTACGTCCGATAAGTCGAGATGCCCGTGTTCGGCGGATTCGAAATAACCCTTTGCGTCGCCCGTTGCCGGAGCGATTGCGCGGCCGCCGTTGAGGAATTCCACGAGGTTGGAGAGGGTGTCCACGCCTAAGACCTCGACCTCGCCCGCTATCGCGGCCTCCTTGGTGTTTTCCATCGGCAAGATGAGCTTTTTCTTTAGTTCCTTGGCCATCACGGCCGCCGGCAGGGCCCCGGTAATGGGTTTTATCCTGCCGTCAAGGGACAACTCTCCGAGGATGATGAAGTTGTCGAGACCGTCGTTTTTTATGGCATCGAGGGCCTTTAATATCCCCACGGCCATCGGCAGATCAAAGGTGGTGCCTTCTTTTTTGACGTGCGCGGGCGCGAGGTTCACGGTGAACCTCCTCGACGGGAAGGTATAGCCGGAGTTCTTTACGGCGGAGCGCACGCGGTCTTTACTTTCTTTTACCGCGTTGTCGGGAAGCCCGACGGTTGAAAAATACGGCACCCCGCGCGAGATGTCAACTTCCACCTCGACGAGATATGCGTCAATGCCGATGTTTGCGCTTGTCAGCACGCGCGCGAGCATCTTTTTATGTTATCATTATAAAAGGGGGTGATACAAGCGTTAAACGGTATTTTTTAAGAAACTCCGGCACAGCCCGACAAAGCCCTCGGCAAAACCCGGACAGCTTGCAAAGTGCGCGTGAACGTAAGTGGCAAGCGTGTTTTTAAAGGCGTAGCCTTCGTTGGTTTTTTCCCCGGAGTTTTCAAAGGAAAACGTCTTTTTGATTTTTGACGGAACTGAGGCGAGTTCCGAATAATGAAATTCATGGCCGCGCAGCGTTGCGCCTTCGGGCATCGTGGGACACCCCTTTTTTATCGTTATTTCCCTGTACCCGAGCGCCTTTCTCTTTTCGAGAAGGCGCGCCTTCCATTGGAAGACTCCGCACATCATTCGTGTCTTGCCGCCTATGTCTTTTATCGAGCGCCCTAAATACATAAGCCCGCCGCATTCCGCGTACACGGGCATTCCGCTTCGGGCAAATCTTAATATCTCGCGTCTCATCCCGGAATTTGCCTCAAGCCCCTTTGCGAAAAGTTCGGGGTATCCGCCGCCGATGTATATTCCGCTCACGCCTTCGGGGAGTTTTTTGTCTTTGAGGGGAGAGAAGGGTTTTATTTCAACGCCCATGCCTTCGAGAATGTCGAGGTTTTCCGCGTAATAAAAAGAAAACGCATTGTCGGCCGCGACGGCTATCTTGACGCATGGTTTTACGCGCCGGGGTCTTGGCTGGGGTTTACGCTGGTGATGATATTTGGGCAGGCCGTTTAAGAGCACGTTCAAGTCAAGGCCGCCCTCGACGGCATCCCCGGCCTTTTTTACGAACCTTTTCCATGCGTCGTGTCGCAGGTCTCCGGCGGTTACGAGGCCCAAATGCCTCTCCGGCAGCGACAACCCTTGGTCCCTCGGAACGTAACCGAGGCAAACGGTCTTTATCGAGGCCGGTCTCGCTGCCGTTATCATGAGGAAGTGGCGGGGGCCTGCAACCTTATTGAAGACCACCCATTTGACATTTACCGCAGGGTCGAATTCCGTAAAGCCTTTAACGATTGCCCATGCGCTTCCGGCGGTTTTTTCGGCGTTCACCACGAGGAGAACGGGGATATTCAGAATTTTTGCAAGCTGCGCGGTCGAGCCTTCGTTGCCGCCGTCTTTGCCGTCGAAAAGCCCCATCACGCCCTCGATGACCCCGATGCTTCCCGCCGAGTTTGCGTAAAACGTCTTTTGGACGGCGCGTGCACCCATCATCCAAGCATCGAGGTTGTATGACGGCCTTGCGAGAAGCGTCCTGTGGTGTCCGGGGTCAATGAAATCCGGACCGGCCTTGAACGGGGACACAGGGACGGCGCGCCTTTTGAGCGCCTCCATTATGCCAAGCGTTACGGTCGTCTTGCCGCAGGAGCTGTTAGTGCCTGCGATGATGAAGGCGGGATGTTTTTTAGGGTCGGTCATAGGTGGGAGGATTTTTATGGGAAGAATCGCCTCAATATATCACCGTCGGTCTCATCTCCTGATTCGGCCCTCCGTTCATGAGTTTTACGACCTTTACGCCATCGTTGAAATACTCGATGAGGTTCAGGCACCCGTAGTCCTGCTCTATCCTGAAAAAATTCTCCACGGCAATCCCCATCGCGTCGCTCAAGATTACGCGGTTCACCCCGCCGTGCGCCACGATGCAGACGCATTCGTTTGCGTGTCTTTTTACTATCCCGTCAATTGCAGGGACTACGCGCAATTTCAAGTCATTCATATCCTCTCCGCCCTTGACCTTTGTCGCGGCGAGGTCTTTGAAGCTGAAGTGGGCCTCTTCGGGATACAACGCGCTTCCCTCCTGCCTCGTAAGTCCCTCCCATCTGCCCAGATGCAGTTCCCGGAGGGCCGGGACCCGCGTTGGTTTAAGCCCCAAGACCCTCGATAGTATGTCAGCGCCTTTCGTCGCCCTCTTGAGATCGCTTGAGTAGACGGCCTTGATGGGTTCGGCCTTGAGAAAACCCGCGAGCCGCTCCATTTGTTCGACGCCGAAGTCCGTTATGTCAACGTCGTGGTGGCCGTTGTACCTGAACTCGTGGTGGTTTACGACTTGACCGTGGCGGATGAGATAGACCCTTGTTATGTCCATGCGGGTATTTTCTCAAAGGCAAGGAGCAATATCAACAAGATTAGCTCGGAAGTCTCGCACGTAAACCCGAAGACGTCTCCCGTGACGCCGCCGAGTTTTTTCTTGAAAAAGAGGCTTGACGCCCAAACCGCGGCGCTGATGATGATAAGCGCCGCGAGGCCGCGTATGCCGAGGACTGAAAAGGCCAACGCGACCGCTATTATTGTTGCGACAATAAATGTGTTGGTCTTATTTCCGGCAAACGCCGACCCCGACCCTCCTTCGGGGCGAGCATATCTTGCAAGACGGGACAACAACACCATTGCCCAGCGCCCGGCTATGGGGAAAAAAAAGACAGCCGCTCCTTTAAACGCGCCGGGTATCTCATTGAGGCAGAGGTATTTTACGAGTATGAGGAATATGAGAAACGCGGCCCCGGTTGCCCCGATTGCGCTGTCTTTCATTATCCTCAGGCGGTCTTCGGGCGTCCTCCCTCCGGCTATCCCGTCAATCGTGTCGGAAAAGCCGTCAAGGTGCAGCCCTCCGTTGGAGATAGCAAGGGCGAGCAAGAGGAGCGCGCTCACGACGCTTGCGGGCAGAAACATCGCCAAGCCCGCGTGCAGGAGAGCGAGCCCCGCGCCCAGGAGCGCGCCCACGACAGGGAACCACGCCATAGAGGCCGCGAGGTCTCGCGGGTCCGGGTTATGTCCCCTTTTAACCGGGAATATGGTGAGGAACTGCAAGGCTATTATGAGACGTTTCATTTATGCGCTACTTGTCTTTTTCCGACACCCCCGCGTCCCCGAAGGTGGCCATCTCGTTGTAGACCTTTACCCCTGCCTCCACGAGCGAGATGCCTATGGCCGCGCCCGTGCCTTCGCCGAGCCGCAAATCCAAATCAACGAATGGACGCAGATTCATCCTCTCAAGCATGACCTTGTGTCCTTTTTCAACGGAGTTGTGCGCGGCAAAGAGGTAATCCCGGATAACGGGGTTCATTTCATACGCCACGAGCGCGCCTGCGGTGGATATGAACCCGTCAACCACGACCGGGATGCGCCGTGAGGCCGCTCCGATTATGAGGCCCGCGATGCCGCCTATCTCGGCGCCGCCCACCTTTGCGAGCACGTCAATCGGGTCATTGGAATTAGGTTTATTCACGCTGAGGGCGTCTTTGATGACGTTTATTTTATTTTTCAGACGCGCGTCGTCTATGCCCGTGCCCCGTCCCGTTACGTCCTCTACGCTTGCGCCGGAGAACGCGGCGCATATCGCGCTCGACGGCGTCGTGTTTGCGATGCCCATGTCTCCGGTGCCGAAAATGGCGCCGTCCGCGGCGTATTCGGCGGCGAGATTTATCCCGGCCTCAAGGCATTTAACGGCCTCGTCCCGTGTCATTGCCGGGCCTTTTCTGATGTTGCGCGTGCCGCGCAAGACCTTTTTATGGATGAGGCCTTTGGCGCCGTTGAAATCAAAGTCCACCCCGATGTCCACCACCGCGACTTCTATCCCCGCGTGGCGGCTAAGGACGTTTATGCCGGCCCCGCCTCTCAAGAAATTCAAGACCATCTGCGGCGTTACCTCCTTTGGAAAGGCCGAGACCCCTTCTTCAGCCACGCCGTGGTCCCCGGCAAAGGTGAATATGACCTTTTTCTCTACGGTTGGTCTTGTGTTTCCCGTGATGGCCACGAAGCGACGCGCAAACTCTTCGAGCCTGCCGAGGCTGTCTTTGGGCTTGGTGAGCATATCGAGCCTCTCTTGCGCCTTTGCGAGCAAGGCGGGGTCAACGGGTTTTATCTCTTTAAGAGCGGATTCAAGCAGGGTCATTTTTCTTCTCCCATTCACGTATTATTTTATCTTCAAGGGTATTCCGGCGGTCATCAGATAGACCTCATCGGCAAAGGCGGCAAGCCTGCCGTTGGCCGCGCCGGATAAATCCCGAAAGCGCCTCGCAACCGGATGCTCGGGCACGATGCCTCCGCCGACCTCGTTAGACACGGCAAAGACGTTTTTCCCGCAGGACGGACAAAACTCCGCGAGTCTTTTCACCTCTCCCAATATGGCTTCGTCGGAGAGTCCCTTCCAGATGAAGTTATTCAGCCAAAGCGTTATGCAGTCAATGAGAACGGCGCCTGATGGGTTTAAACCGGCGAGAGCCTTCACCACGTCGAGAGGCTCTTCTATCGTAGCCCACTCGTTGCCGCGTTCGAGCTTGTGCCTTTTTATGCGCTCGGACATCTCCGCGTCAAAGGCGCCGCCGGTTGCGATGTAAGTCTTCGTCCCTTTGAGCTTTTCCGCACACGAGAGGGCAAAGGCGGTCTTGCCGCTCCTTGCGCCCCCGATTATGAAGGTGAAACGGTTGTCCATAAAACCCCTAAAACTCTATGCCCTTGCGCGCATTCACCCCGCTGTCAAACGGGTGTTTGAGCTTGAGCATCTCGGTTACGTAGTCAGCGAGCCTTACTATCTCAGGCGGCGCGTCCCTGCCCGTGAGCACGACCTCAAGGATTTCAGGGCGGGTTTTAAGAAAGCTTATGAAGTCTTCCATTTCAATCCAGCCGCCGTTTATCGCGGACATGACCTCGTCAAGGACGAGCATATTGTATCCGTCTTCCCGTATTTTCTTCTTGACGGTTCCGTAGGCGTCGCGGATGGATTTTTTTATTGAGTCAACGTCCGTTTTTTCCTTCGTGAATATCGGATGCCTGCAATTGGAGCGGATAAGCTCTATGCCAACGCAATTTTTGAAAAATGTCTTTTCACCGGAGGCAACCCTGTCTTCCTTGAAGAATTGGACGAAGAGAACTTTAAGCCCCGCGCCGGATGCCCGCACGGACAGGCCGATTGCCGCGGTGGTCTTGCCCTTGCCCTCTCCGGTGTAGACGTGTATGAGTCCGGTTTTTTTCATAGTTTTTTAAAAATAAAAAACCCCGTCCTTCGCGGATGGGGGACGGGGTAAATCTCATCGAGAAATCGCCGGCAGATTGAAAAACTCCTGCCGGCAACCCTCTCCCTCGGAAGGTTTGAACTACATTCGGCTGGCGCAGGTTTCCTGGCTTGCGGGAGGGATTAACCCTCTGTCCACGCCTTCCCGGCCTTTCGGGCCAGTGGCATCTGAGGATATCAAAGCCGCTCACAGTTGCGGGGCAGCTCCCGATTTTACGGGATTCCCTTTCACCATGCCGATATTATAAAAACATCTTTAAAAGAGCGCTGAGTGTTGCGTATTCAAGCCTATCAGTTTTAGCGGGACGCAGTCAAGGGTAATCTACCCCCACCGTCCCTGTCATTGCCTATTGTATCTGGCGCGGCAGCCGTGCTATCTTATGCCCGCAGGTTTTATATTTTTCAAGGAGAACTGATTATGAAAAAACTCATTGCCGGCCTGACCGCAGTTGTGTTGGTCTTTGCCGTTGTATCCGCTGAGGCCGCGGCTAAGGGCAAAAAAGGTAAGACGGCCAAGACAATGAAGGCGAAAAAGGGCGTTAAAGACATGACGACGGATGAGCTTATACGCACTGCCCTGGGCGGCGCGCCGGAGCACATCTCGAAAGACGCCTCGGTCATGATACACGGCCTTGACGGGAAACTCGTGGAGGTCAAAAAAGGCGCAAACGGATTTGTCTGTCTGCCGGACATGAGCGGACAGGAAGATCCAGACCCTATCTGCGCGGACGACGCGGGGTTCGTGTGGCTCACGGACATGTTGAACGGGACGCCTAAGCCCGTTAACGCTTCTCCGGGCATAGCGTATATGGCAAAGGGCGGCTGGCATTGGGAAAAGGACGGCAAGACAGTAGACTCCACCATGCCCGGGGCAAAGAGGGTGAAAGAACCTCCGCACTGGATGATATTTTGGCCGTTTGGCGCAAAGGAGAGCATGCTGCCGTTGTACCCGGACAGGTTCGGCGCGTATATCATGTACGAGGGGACTCCATACGCGCATCTCATGATATATCAGGACCCTGCAAGGCTCGGAACAAATCCAAAAAAGCCTTGACTTTTACGGGTGTATACAATATACAATATTAAAAGGGCAATGGTGTTTTAAGCCTCTGTTTTTGATATCGTCGGTTCCTTACATAAAAAAATGCAAAAGGCCCGGATGCTCGTTTATTCCTCCGAGAGGATACTGACCTTAAGGGAGAGGATAGTCGAGTTCATAAAGGACTCGGTCGTCTCCGGCAGGTTGAAACCCGGGGAAAGGGTGCCTGAGCAGGAGATAGCGGATAACCTCGGCATCAGCAGGACGCCCATACGCGAGGCCTTCAGGCAGCTTGAATCAGAGGGTTTTATAACCGTAACCCCGAGGAAGGGCGCGGTGGTAAGCCCCATAACGGACAAGGACGTAAGGGAGTTCTACGAGATAAAGAGTCTCCTTGAGGGTTTTGCCGCGGCGCGGGCATGCGCGAAGCTCAACGTGAAGGATATAAAAAAGCTTGAAGGCCTTAACGCGCAGATGGAGCGGGCCGCGGACAGGGGCGACGTAAAGGCGTTTTTCAAACTCGACGGCGAGTTCCACGACCGGTTTTTAGAGGCCTGCGGCAACGATAAGCTTTTGGCCCTAATCCACCACCTCGTGAAACAGTTCGAGAGGTTCAGGATAACGGCCATGTCGCTCCCCGGGCGCATGAAGGATTCCGTGGGTCAGCACCGAGGGATACTCGATGCTTTTATAAAAGGCGACGCCCCTCTTGTAGAGAGGCTCGTGCGCGCCAACGCCGAGAGGGGCAGGGACGTGCTCGTGGAAGAGATACTCAAGGACAGGGTGAAATATGGCGTTAATTAATTCGCCTGAGGCCGCCTACCGGCTCGCAAGGACGATAATATCCGACATCGCCCTCTACAACAAGGACAAGATATCTAACGGCATAAAGAACGACAATATCTTCGACCTCCTTGAAAAAGAGCTTGAAGAGGGGTTGAATCTCTACAAGAGCAGGATTGACCCGGCCGTTGACGTAAAGCTCGCCTTCTACAACAAGGCCATCGTTGACATACTTATTAAAAAGAGCGGAGACATAAAGTCCGGCATCTGGTAGTCCAATTTTGTTGCGGTGAGCGCGGATTCCGCGGCGGCATATAGCTCCGTCTTTCACACAATACCCTTCCAGTAATCCCACATCAACTTTCAAATAATGGCCGATACCCGCAATCTCCGTGCAGACTTTGATGACGCGCAAAAAAGGCTTGACGTTTTTCTTGCCGAGAAGCTGACTAATGTTACCCGCTCGGCAATCAAAAAAATCATACTTCACGGCCTTGCAACAATAAACGGCCGTATCGCAAAGGCGGGGCGCAGGCTAAAGACCGGCGACTCGATTGAAGTGACGCTGCCTCCGGCGTCCGTCTCGGCCGTTATCCCTGAACCCATCCCGCTTGAGATTTTATACGAAGACGAAGACATAATCGTAGTCAATAAAAGCGCGGGCCTCGCCGTCCACCCCGGCGCCGGAAGAAGCTCCGGCACGCTCGTCAACGCCCTTTTGCACCATACAAAAAACCTCTCCGTCATCGGCTCTCCCCTGCGTCCCGGCATAGTCCACAGGCTCGACAAGGACACTACAGGCGTACTCGTGGTTGCAAAAAACGATTTGAGCCATCTGAACCTCGCGGCCCAGTTCAAAGACCACACGACCACGCGGAAATATCTCGCGCTCGTCAAGGGACTCGTCAGGAGCGACTCCGGCGAGATATCCAAACCAATCGGACGCGACGTTAAAAGCAGGGTGAAGATGTCAACGAAGGCGCGGCGCACGCGGCCGTCCTTGACGGCCTATAAGGTCGTCAAGAGATTCCCAGGGTTTACGCTCCTTGAGCTGAAACTCTCAACCGGGCGCACGCATCAGGTGAGGGTGCACCTCTCGTCCATAAATCACCCGGTTGTCGGAGACGCTGTCTACGGCGGGAAGATACCCCCTGTTTCGACGCGGCCCAAGCCCCTTCAGGCAGCCCTCAAAAAAATCAGGAGGCAGCTCCTGCACGCGGCCTTGCTGGGGATAGTCCATCCCCGAACGGGCGTCTACATGGAGTGGAGCGCGCGGATGCCGGATGATATGCGGGAGGTCATAAGCGCGCTTGAGGGCGCTAAAAATTGACGGGGCGGATTAAATTTAAAGACGGCATAGGTTATATGTCGTCGGAAAGACTCGACGGCGCAGGTGGAGTCGTCCACGCATTTTTGTCCCGGCACGGAGGGGTCAGCGCCGGGGAATTCGCAACGCTCAATTTTGATTTAAGGGGAGGGGATAGAGCGGATGACATCGAAAGGAACAAGGGAAAAGCCGGGGCAGCCTTCGGGGTTACGTTCGATCGCCTCGTAAACCCCGTTCAGGTGCACGGCAATGCCGTCGTCGTCCTTGACGCCGCAAGCGTAAAGTCTTATAAGAACGTCGAGGCCGACGCCGTAGTGACGAACGTTCCGGGGGTTCCGGTCGGCATACTTACGGCGGATTGTCTGCCGGTATTACTATACGACCCGGTAAAAAAGGCCGCAGGCGCGGCGCACGCGGGATGGCGCGGAACCTTGTCGGATGTCTGCGGCAGGGCAGTTGACGCGATGAAGGAAAGATTCGGTTCAAGGCCAGAGGATATTATCGCGGCCCTGGGGCCGCACATAAAACCCTGCTGCTATTGCGTGAGCAACGACGTTTACGTTGCCTTTGAAAAGGCGCATGGAGGGGGGCTGCCCTATTTTTCAAGGAGCGGCGATTCGTTCATGCTCGATATCGGCGGCGCGAATAGAATTTCTCTTGTCGCCGCCGGATTGAAAGAGGAAAACATCGCGGACGTTTCAGTGTGCGCGTCCTGCGAGGCCGCCGATTTTTTTTCATACCGGAAAGAGGGCGGACGAACCGGCCGTCAGTTGAGTTTCATAATGGTTAAGAGGTGAATATGCTTATCGGGCTTACAGGCGGGATAGCATCGGGTAAAAGCCTCGTCGCAGACGAGATGAAAAGGCTCGGCGCGTTTGTTGTGGACGCGGACGTTATTGCGAGAAGGGTAATTGAGCGGGGCGCGCCCGCATATCAAGAGATAACAAAAGAGTTCGGAAGCGCGATATTGAACGCCGACGGCAGCGTCAATAGAGGCGGCCTCGCTAAGATTATTTTTCACGACGCGGCCCGGCGCGCGGTCTTGAATAAAATAATGCATCCGAGGATACGCGAGGGTATTTGGAAAGAAGTAGAAGACATCAGGAAACGCAATAAAGACGCTGTTATAGTGGTTGACGCCGCGCTCCTATTTGAAAACAAGCTCGACAGGGAGATGGACACGGTAGTCGTTGTGCTCGTTGATGACGACAAGATGGTCGAGCGCATGGTGAAAAGAAACGGCGTCAGCGAAGCCGAGGCGCGGGAGAGGCTAAAGGCCCAGATGCCCGCTGTCGAGAAGGCATTGAAAGCGGATTATATAATCGACAACAATAATAAGCCCGAAGACACGCTCAACCTAGTGAGGCTCGTATACGAGGAGATAATGAGGGGGGTGGGGAAGTGAGGGGGACTTTGATAGCCCTTGGTGAAATAAATGGCCGCTGTTGTATCTGTTTTACCATTGACAGAAATCTACTGATAATGATAAAAGGTGTATATGAAAGAATCCATCAGATATTTAAACAACGCAAAGGAAATATTGAAGACGGTGCCTGTCGTGGACGACACCTATGCCGATGTAAAGCCGGTAAGAGAGGCTTTCGGAACCGCTTATCTTGCCATATTGGAGACAATTAACGAGGCTTTATTAAAAAAGGGATTCACCAAGAAGGAATTGCCTCAATCAGTAGATGCCTATCGAAAGGCATTGCAAAAATATGTATCGGTTCATAACGGGAAATTGTTAAGGGAGTTTGAGATGCTCTATGACGCTTTGCATATAGCGGGATATTATAGAGGATTGATCTACAACACGGAGGCCGTGAGAGATTATCTGAAGGCTGCAAAGACGTTTATGGATAAGATTCACTGATGATAGAGCCTGCCCCTGAATGTTTTTATCGGGGGGATAATACTCCTTTTGCAGGTTCGGATTTGTAATCCGAACCCCTGTCATTTCGTAATTCAACGATTGCCGCGCCTACCTACTATCTACCGTCACATGCACGAAATATTGGGTTCATTGCGAGCGAAGCGCGGCAATCTCGTATTACAAACTTGAACCCGCACAAAGAACGATAAAAATATCAAATCCCGCGCGCCGTTGCCGTTCCCCTTTAGACCCCCTTTTTCCTCAAAGATTTCATAGAAATATCCCTCCAACCCGCCCCTCTTTTTTGCTTGACAAAAAACCCTTTCGGGAATATAGTTTACGCATCAAAGTGGTATAAAGTGGTATGAAGTGGAATAGGACGGCCTTAAAGTGGAATGAAAGGCCGTAAAAATGCCGCAAAAGGATAAAGCGTGTTCAGGGGAAGATTCGAGCACACTATAGACTTAAAGGGCAGGCTCTCCATACCTTCCAAATTCAGGGAGACATTGAGCGAGCGGTACGACTCGCGCCTTGTGCTCACCGCCTACGACAAGTGCATCCTTGCATATCCCTTCGCCCAGTGGCAGGCACTTGAAGAAAAGGTCGCGGGATTGCCTGAGTTCAACAAGGACGCGCGCGCGTTCCTGCGGTTTTTCTATTCGAGCGCCACGGATTGCACGATAGACAAACTCGGACGCATCCTCGTGCCGCCCACGCTCAGGGATTACGCAAAACTCGAAAAAGACGTGATGCTCATCGGCGCGTTGAAGCACGTGGAGATCTGGTGCAAGGGTCTCTGGGAGGCCGAGCAGGCGCTCCATCCGCAAGACGATATTACAAATACGCTCGCGCGCCTCGGCATATAAATGGAAACCGGGTTTGCTCACCGTTCGGTTTTGACGTCTGAGGTGATTGGTCTTCTCAATTGCAAGCCCGCGGGCGTTTACGTTGACGCGACGATCGGCGGCGGAGGACACGCAGAGGCTATCCTTCAAGCGAGCGCACCCGGCGGGGTTCTCATCGGACTCGACAGGGACGCGGAGGCTTTGACCGCGGCAGCGACGCTGCTAAAGGCATACGGAGGCAGGGTCAGGCTCGTTCATGAGAATTTCAGAAATATCAAAAAGGCTCTTGCGGGGGTTGGCGTGCATGAAATTGCCGGAGCGGTCTTCGACCTCGGCGTGTCGTCGCATCAGATGGACAGCCGGAAGAGGGGGTTCAGCTTCAGGTTCGATTCAAGGCTCGACATGCGGATGGACGCAGGAGAAAAGCCCTCCGCTTATGAATTAATCGCCGAGCTTTCGGAGGAAGAGCTTGAGAGGATTTTCAGCGATTATGGAGAAGAGAGGTTCGCAAGGCGGATAGCAATGGCCATAGCGAGGGTGAGGGTGAATAAACCCATAGAGACGACGGGGGAGCTTGCAAGGCTCGTCCTCGACGCGGTGCCCAAGAAGTTTCACGGGACGCATATCCATCCGGCCACTCGCGTCTTTCAGGCCCTGCGCATAGCGGTAAACGACGAATTGGAGAGCCTTAAAGAGGGGCTTGACGGGGCGATAGACGTCTTAACCCCGCGCGGGAGGGTCGCGGTGATTTCCTTCCACTCGCTTGAAGACAGGATTGTAAAGACGCGCTTTAAGGAGTTGTCCGCTGGCTGCGTATGCCCGCCCCGCATCCCGCGGTGCGTGTGCGGGGTAAAACCGTCCGTGAAGATAATCACGAAAAAGGCGGTAACGCCGTCCGAGGAGGAAGAGCGGAGGAACCCGAGGGCGAGAAGCGCGAAGCTCAGGGCCGCCGAAAAACTGTGAAGACGCCGCAAGGTATCTTTTTGGGACATGGGGCGCGGATGCGCGCGAGCAATGTCCTTAAATCGCAGGCAGTGTCGGCCAAGAGGGATTTAAGGGATTTCACCTTCCTCTACGCCGCGCTCATCTCCGGCGGCGTGATACTGTGCATCGCGTTCGCATTTCTTTGGAGCAGGATGACGGTCGTGAAACTCGGCTACGAGATATCGAAGGCCAATTCCGCGCGGCTGGAATTGGGCGAGAAAAGGAGCAGGCTCAAGTTCGAATACGAGAAACTCAAGTCTCCGGAGAGGGTGGAGAAGATAGCGATGAGTGAGCTTGGTTTCATCTATCCGACGGGCGAGAGGATAGTAAACCTAAAATGAAGGGCATTGACGCGGGGAAGACCAACACGGCTTCAAGGACGCGCCTCTTTTTAGCGGCGGCGTTCATCGCGCTCCTCTTTGCCGCGATATTTGCGCGGGCGGTGGACCTTCAGGTCATTCAGAGCACGGGACTCAAATTGGCGGCCGCGCGCCAGCACAATAAGACCGTCAGCATCCTCCCGAAAAGGGGGGAGATATTGGACAGGAATTCAAAGGAACTCGCCGTAAGCATGGAGGTGGACTCCGTCTACGCGGACACGAGAAAGGTCGCTTCACCGGCGGAGACGGCGCACGCGCTTTCAAAGCTCATCAAGGCCGACAGGGCGGACATCGAAAGGAAACTCAAGACCGGCGCGTCTTTCGTTTGGCTCAAACGGCAGGTGGACTTGAGCGAAGAGGAGAGGGACTCTCTCGCCGGGATTGACGGCATAGGGATGGTGAAGGAGGGCAGGCGTTTCTACCCTAATCGCACGCTTGCCGCGAATCTCCTCGGTTTTACGGGGATGGACGCAAACGGACTCGAAGGCGTCGAGCTTTTCTACGACAACGCCCTCAAGGGCGCGGGTCGAAAGCTCATCGGCGACAAGGACGCGGCCGGCAGGGTCATGCTCTACGAAGACGCCGCAAAGGGCGCGGACGCGGCAGGCATGAACGTGGAGATGACCGTTGACAAGGCCATCCAACACATCGCTGAAAAGGCCCTTAAAAAGGCGGTGGAGGGGTCCCGCGCAAAGGGCGGCACGGCCGTCGTGATGAACCCGCATACCGGAGAGGCGCTTGCGATGGCCTCTTATCCGAGCTATGACCCGAACACATTCGGGGATTATTCGCACAGGGAGTGGAAGAACAGGGCAGTTACGGACACCTTTGAGCCGGGCTCCATTTTGAAGACATTTCTCGTGGCCGCAGCCCTTGAAGAAAACGCGGTGAGGACTACGGAGTTGTTTTACTGCGAAAACGGCAGGTACCGCGTGGCGGACAGGGTCTTCCACGACGCCGAGAAGCACGGCTGGTTGACCACTGCCCAGGTTATAAAGGTGTCGTCCAACATCTGCGCGGCAAAGATCGGCGAAAGGCTCGGCAAGGCGCGGCTCTACAGGTACTTGTCGGCCTTTGGTTTTGGCGAAAAGACCGGCATAGATCTTCCCGGAGAGCCTAAGGGGGCCTTGCAAAATTACAAGAACTGGTCCGGGGTCAGCCTCCACACGGTCTCCTTTGGACAGGGGGTATCCGCGACCTCCGTGCAGCTCGTAACCGCGCTTTCCGCCATCGCCAACGGGGGTTTCCTTATGAAGCCTTACGCGGTTAAGACGGTGAGGGATTCGCGCGGCGCAATCGTCTCTGAAAATAACCCCGTAGTCAGAAGGAGGGTCATCTCCACAGAAACCGCGTCGCGGATGACGGATATGCTCATCGGCGTTACGACTTCGGGCGGCACGGGAACAATGGCCGCGCTCGCGGACTTTGAGGTGGCCGGTAAAACGGCGACCGCTCAGAAACCCGACCTCAAGGAAGGCGGTTATTTGGATAAGGCATTTATGGCCGCGTTTTTCGGTTTCGTTCCGGCAAGGGAGCCGTTGATAGCGGCGATTGTGGTTTTGGACGAGCCTCAGGGGGATTATCACGGCGGGGCAGTGGCCGCGCCGGCGTTCCGGGAAATAGCCTCGGAGACCTTATCGTATATGGGCATTTCCCCGGATAGACTTGGTGTTAAGGTAAAGCTCGTGAACTATAGCCCGCAGAACGAAACCAAAGAGGGTTATGCCCTCTCCAAAAGCGCGAAAGACGAGGGCGTAATGGCCATGACCGTGCCGGACTTTACCGGCTTGACGATGAGGGCGGCGCTCATGGAGGCGCAAAAGGACGCGATAGAGATAAACGCCGTTGGAAGCGGCAAGGCGGTCTCGCAGACCCCTAAGCCGGGAAGCCCCATTCCCGAGGACGGCGTCGTGACCGTGAGGTTTCAATGATGGTAAGACGACGCGGCGGATTGCGATAACGGACGATAAAGATGAAGTTAAAAAACCTGATAGATTCCATCGGCGCAGAGGTCATAGGCCACGCGGACATGGAGATTGGCGGCCTCGCCTATGACTCGAGGGGCGTTAAAAGGGAAGATAAAACCCTTTTTGCCGCGCTGCCGGGTGAGCGCGTGGACGGGCGCGGATTCATAAAAAACGCGGTGGATAACGGCGCCGTTGCCGTGCTCGCCCAAAGGGCAACGAAAGGCGTAAACGCCCCGCAGATCATAGTGCGCGACGCGCGAGCCGCTCTCTCGCGCATATCCGACAGGTTCTACGGCGAGCCTTCAAAGGGGCTGCTCATGGTCGGCGTTACCGGCACGAACGGAAAGACCACGACCACGTATCTGCTCGAGTCGATATTCTCCTCGGCGGGGTTCTCCCCCGGCGTCATAGGCACGGTGAATTACAGATACGGCGGCCATGTTTTTCCCGCGCCGCACACCACGCCCGAGGCCCCTAAGCTTCATAAGATTTTAAAAGAGATGTGTGACTCGGGTGTAACGCACTGCGTGATGGAGGTCTCATCCCACGCCCTCCATCAAAAGAGGGCGGCGGACGTGAGGTTCAACGCGGGGATATTCACCAA
>JACRCC010000089.1 GCA_016234405.1 Deltaproteobacteria bacterium
CCATTCCGCGGCCGAGTGCATTGCCCTGCTTGCGTTCGGGCTTCCGTCATAGGCAAGCAAGGCCCTTTGGGGCTGGCTGAAGGTCTTGGGGGTGACGAGCACGGGCACGGATGACCTTCTCACGACCGCCTCGGTCGTGGACCCGAGAAGCCCGTATTCGAACTTGACGTTCACGCCTCTGCTGCCCATCACGATGAGGTCGGAGAGCTTGGCGGCGTCGCATATCTCGTTTGCGACTATCCCCGAGGTGGTGAGCATCTCGTAGACGACCCCTTCGCTCTTGCAGACCTCCTCGAACCGGGCCATGACGGCCTTGCCCCTGTCCTCGAGCACCTCGCGCATCTTCGTGGAGAAGTTAAGATACGGCTCGAAACCGAGCGATCCTGAAACGTCGTGCAGAAACGGGCCTTCAAGCGCAACGATGTCAACGACGTATACCGCTTTAATCGCCGCGCCGAATTTTTTAGCAACGTATATGCCGTATGAAAGCGCGGCGGACGAATGCTCGGACCCGTCTTGGGGGATGAGTATCTTTTTTATCATGTAAGCGCAGGCTCCCTGTATGCCTCCGGCGCGGCAACGGTCTCGACCGTTATTTCAACGCCGTCGCTGTCAACCCTGAAGGCCGCGCCGTCCTTCCACTTCAACGTTATAGGTATCTTGACCTTTTCGTCAATGTGTCTTTTAAGGAAACGCGCGCCGTACTTCTCACTGTAACCATTCTCTACAAGCGCCTCTATCGCCCCGTCGGTTACGACAAGCTGTTTGCCGTGCTCCGTAAGGTGCATGACTATCCTGTCGAGATACATATTGGCGAGCGTCTTGACCTCGACTACGGTAAGCGGCGAGAATACGATGATGTCGTCAATGCGGTTGAGGAATTCCGGCGAAAACGTGTCCTCGACGTCCTTGACGATGTCTTTTTTGAGGGCCTCGGTGTCCTTGCCGTCCGCTAAAAAGCCGAGCGGTTTGCAGTATTTTTTGAATACGTCCGAGCCGAGGTTGCTCGTCATTATTATAACCGTGTCGCTGAAATACACGCGCTTACCCCTGCCGTCCGTGAGCCAACCCTCGTCAAAGACCTGCAAGAAGAGGTTCAGGACGAACGGATGAGCCTTTTCAATCTCGTCGAGCAGCACCACGGAATAGGGATTTTCACGCACCGGGTTCGACAAAAGCCCTCCGCGCTCGGAGCCGACTATGCCGCGCGGCATGCCGATGAGCTTGTCCACCGCTATCGAGGAGTCTTTGTATTCGCTCATGTCAACCCGTATCATCTTCAAGGCGTCCCCGAAGAGGAATTCCGCGAGGGACTTGGCAAGCTCGGTCTTTCCCACGCCCGTGGGCCCGAGGAACAGGAGCACCCCGTCTGGGCGCGAAAAGTTTTCTTTTAAGGGTCCTTTGTTGAGACGGAGCCTCTTTGCAAGCGCGCCGATGGCCTCTTTCTGCCCGATGACCCTTTTTGAGAGCGCGTCTTCCATGTCTCTAAAGCGCGCGTTGGTGTCCCTGAATATCATGTCATGCGGAATCTTCGTTTCCTGCGAGATGACTTCTATCACGTCGTCGGCGCCCACGGGTTCATTGGGCCTGTTTATCTCGACCTTGACGCACGCGGTGTCGAGCCAGCCTATGACCTTATCGGGCATCTTCAAACTCCTCATGTAGCGGGTGCTCATGTCGAGGGCCGTCTCGATGGCGTCGTCGTTTATGCGCACCGAGTAGATCTTCTCAAACCGCCCCTTTATGCCGTAGAGGATTTTGCGCGTCTCGTCCACCGTAGGCTCGGCGATATGCACGAGCCGGAATCTTCGCGCAAGGGCCTCGTCCTCGGCGATGAATTCCTTGTATTCCGAAAGGGTCGTTGCGCCGATTATCTGCACCTCGCCCCGCGAGAGCGTGGACTTGAAGATGTTGGCCGCGTCCGAGGGCACCCCCATGGCGGAGCCCGCGCCGATGAGCGTGTGCGCCTCGTCAATGAAGAAGATGATGTTCTTCCTCTCCTTTATCTCTTTGATAATTTTCTCTATCCTGTCCTCGAACATGCCCCTGAAGATGGTGCCGGCGACGATGGAGTTCATCTGGAGGTTCACTATCTGCTTGTCCCTGAGCCTCTTGGGGACCTTTTTCGGCTCGCGCTCCAACATGCGGGCGAGGCCCTCCACGACCGCGGTCTTTCCCACGCCCGGCTCGCCCACTATCATGACGGAGTTGGATCTATCCACGTGGCAGAGTATCTCCATCACCTGATGTATCTCCGCGTCGCGTCCGATGATGAGCGGGAGTTTGTCGAACCTTGCGAGTTTATTTAGGTTGACGGCAAAGTGTTTGAGGTTGGGCGGGAGTTCGTATTTCTTTTTGAGTTCCTCCTCCATCTCCTCCTTGCCCCTGACCTTGACCGTGATGCGCCTCATCACGTAGTCCGGGTCCAGGCCAAAGGAGCGGAAAATCTTCGCGGGGAGGCTGTGGTTCTCGAGGAATATGGCGATGAAAAGGTCGGTAGAATCCAATTCCTCCCTGCCCCACCTGTGCGCCTCTTCGCGGGCGAGGCGCAAGACGTTTCTCGTGGCAGGGGGAATCTTCAGGCCCACCTCTATATACTGGCGGGTCATGTTGATGTGTTCGTTCAAAAAGTTTATGACATGATACATGTCGAGGTTGAGGTCTTCCATTATTTCCCTGAAGAACCCCTCCTCGACTTTTGCATACGCAAGAAAGAGATGCTCTACGCCGAGGTAGTAGTGCTGGCGGTTTTTACTCTCCTCTATGGCCGCGTCAACGACCTTTTTCGCGGCAGGGGTGAGTTTTTCCTTTATGTCGTCTATCTCAGCCATGTTTACCTCTAACGGCCGTGAATCGTGAGTCGTGAGTCGTTTCACGTCTCACGGCCGTTACCCGTCTCACGGTCTTTTACATTCTACCACAAATTTTTCCTCGGTTCATAGGGATTTATTTCCGAGAACCTCTCTATCAGCCCCTTTGACACGGCGTCAATCTTTTTGGGGACGGCTATGTTTATGACCACATATTGGTCTCCCCTGAAGCGTGCGCGCGTGCCGAAGACGCCCTTGCCCTTGATCCTGAGTTTCTGGCCGCCCTGAGTGCCGAGCGGTATCTTTATGGTGGTAAAACCCTCAATCGTCGGCACGCTCACCTCGGCGCCGAGCACGGCCTCTTTTACGGTTACCGGGACGTCAACGTAGATGTCGTTCTCGATGCGCCTGAAGTGTTGGTGCGGTCTGACGGTTATCGCTATATAGAGGTCTCCTGCCGGGCCGCCTCCGAACCCGGCCTCGCCCTTTCCGGCGACCCTGACCTTCGAGCCGGTGTCAACGCCCGGCGGAATCTTTACGGTGAGAGACTCGTGCCCCGTCCGTTTGCCAAAATCGAGTTTTACCTCCGTGCCCTTGGCCGCGTCGAGAAAATCAACCTCCATTTCGTATATGACGTCCTCGCCGCGCCGCGCCCTGCGTCTGCCGCCGCCGAATATGTCCCCGAAGAGGTCTTCTATGCCGCCGCCGTAGTTTTGTCCCGCGTTACGGAAGTCGAAACCTTCAGTCCTGAACCCGCCGAAACCTTGCTCAAAGGGCGCCTGTCCGGTGAGGTCGTAATCGGATTTTTTCTTGGGGTCTGAGAGAACTCCGTAGGCCTCGTTGACCTCTTTTATCTTGGCTTCATAGGTCTTGTTGCCCGGATGGAGGTCCGGATGATATTTCTTGGCGAGGTTTCTGTAAGCCTTTTTTATCTCCTCGTCGGAGGCGTTTTTCTTTACGCCGAGGATGTCGTAGTAGTCCTTGTTGGCCATGGGAGGTATTGTAGTGCTTTTTCAGGTGGACTGCAAGCGGGCGGAAGGGGGGTGAGCGAGTTCGAATAAAAAAGGGTTCAGGTTTGAAAACCTGAACCCTCGAAAAATTCCCTCCCGCAGGGGTGGGGCACGGAAGGTTGTCAAGCACCCCGCGCTACCCCCGGTTTTTTAATCGAATCGGCACAACGACCGGTTCGTTGATGCATTAAAACGGCGTCAGGAGTTTCCTACTGACGCCGATATTAAAGCAGATTCTTCGCTTCGCTCTGAATGACCTGATGGAGCCGCGCTTCTTCGCAACGGGATTCCTCGTCGTTTCACTCCTCGGAATGACGCATTGGCGCTTCGCGCCGATGCGTCACTTCTTCTCGTCCACGACCTCCGCGTCAACCACGTTGCCCTTGTCGCCGCTTGCGCCGCCCGGCGCACCGGCGCCCGCGGCTTCCGGCGGAGCGCCGGAAGCCGCTGCCGCGCCCTTGTACATGGCCTCGGCGAGTTTATGGGAAGCCGCGGTAATCTTGGCAAG
>JACRCC010000090.1 GCA_016234405.1 Deltaproteobacteria bacterium
GAGATACAGCCCGACCTCTCGATGTACATGAAGCTCAAGGTAAGGCTTGTAAACGCGGCCGACAATAAGGAACTATTCTCCCGCGCCTTTTCATATCGCGGGAAGGAGCATAAATTCGCCGAGTGGGCCGCCGACGGCGCCGGGTTATTTAAGACCGAGATTGACGGCGCGTACTCGAAACTCTCCGAGGAGGCGAGGAAAGATATTTACATGATGAATACGTTGACGAGACCGCAAGAGCGGTAGGAGGGCGTTTTCTCTCGTCCCCCCGCAGAGTTTGGGAACGACGCAACAAAATGCTTGCAAAAAACCATTTAATAGTGTAAATAAAAGCAGTTGTGAAAGAATCACTGAGATATTTAAACAATGCGAAAGAGCTGTTGAAAAAGTCTGATATTGAAGATAACCGGTATGCCGATGTCAAGTATGTTCAGATGGCTTGCGGCACGGCATATCTTGCAATACTCAAGGCGATAGATGAATATTTATTGAAGCACGGAATGAACAGAAAGGAACTTCCAAGGTCTTCTGTGGATGCTTATAGAAAGGCGCTGCAAAAATATGTGTCTGTGCATAACGGAAAACTGATGAGGGAATTTGAAGATCGCTATGATGAATTACATATTGCAGGATATTATCGTGGGATGTTGCATTCCGTTGGCGTGGTCAAAGAGGCTTTAAAATCAGCAAAGCTGTTTATAGACAAGGTTCACTGATGGCAGGGCCTGCCCCTGAATGTTTTTATCAGGGGCAAGGGGTAAAATATCAATGCCGGCAAGGAATCAAACCTGTTGCTCGGCGCTTTGCTCAACATCATTCACCCGGGACAGGAAATAAAAAACCCCGCGACAAAAGAGATTATCGGATACGACGAGACGGCTGCCGGCAGAATGAAAACCGAACGATACTTCGGAGAGGACGGTTCCGCAGGAAAGATGATAAGCGGCGGTCTGCCCGCAATCAATGATGTGTGCAGGGTGGGAGAGTAGAAAAATAGCAGCCCAGTAGAGGCTGGCAATGCCTACCCTTTGTCATTCTAACAGAGCGGAGCGAAGAATCCGCTTCTTCCGTTCAAAGTTTTCAGCCACATTCGCTTCCCGCCACGCTGCGCTCGCGGCTGCGGCTTATCAGCGTAAAGCAGATTCTTCGCTCCGCTCTGAATGACAATAAGCGAATGTGCTCAGGGCTAAAGGCCCTCCATTAATTCCGCGATGCAACAACTACCCCGCCCCCTTGACCTTAATCCCCGCCTTTTTCAGCGTCGCCGTCGTTACGCCCGCGCCCTTCAACGTCCTGCCGTTTCTTTTTATGAACCTCACCCCGCAGGACGGGCTTTTTTCCTTCAGGACTGCCTCTCGCGCGCCGCAGTATTTTGCAATCCTTAAAACCTCTTGTGCCCCTCTGATGAACGCCGTTGTTACGTCGCGCCCGTATTCATCACGCACGCGGGACCTTCCGGCAATCACGTCAACGCCGTTGCCTTTTACTATTTCAGATTTGGGTCTTGGCGTGGGCAGACCGCCGAGCTGTTCGGGGCACAGCGGGATGAAGGGCTTGTCTTTGAGGAATTTTACGAGTTTTTTGTCGAGTGAGTGAGAGCCGTCATAACGGGTCTTGAGGCCGATGAGACACGCGGAGACGATTATGGGAGGCGGAGGTTTTTTACTTTTTTTCAAATATCGTCACCATCGGGTTTTCGAGGCTCGTTTCATTCACGTCCGCGTCCTTTACGATGACGCGCCTGCCCTCTATGCGAAGCCTGCCCTGGCCGAAAAGCTCGATGGCCTGCGGGTAAATCCTGTGTTCTTCCTTTAGGATTCGACCGCTGAGGGTCTCAGGCGTGTCGTCGTCCAAAACCGGCACCACCGCCTGAATGATTATCGGCCCGCTGTCAACTCCCTCGTCCACGAAATGCACGGTCGCGCCTGAGAATTTTACCCCGTGGTCAATGGCCTTTTTTTGCACATGGAGTCCGGGGAGCGCGGGCAAAAGTGCAGGGTGGATGTTGATTATTTTATCTTTGAACTCCCGTATGAAGGCGGGCGTCAAAATCCGCATGAAACCCGCAAGAGCTACAAGTCCTACGTCTTTTTCTTTGAGGGTTTTTACAAGCGAGTCGTCAAAGGCCTCACGGGAAGGGAATGTGCCTTTCGTTATTATCGCTGTTTCTATGCCGTGTTTTTTGGCGCGGGCTATCGCGCCTGCTGAGGGGTTATCGCTAACGACGATTTTTATTGCGGCATTGACTTTGCCCGCCTCTATCGCGTCAATGATCGCCTGCAGGTTCGTGCCGCCTCCCGAGACGAGAACGCCGAGTTTGAGTTTTTTAACCTTACGTAATTTCTCTGATAACCTTTTTGCCTTGCCGTCACCTGTATTCGACCTCATGTTCCCCGCCTTTTTTCTTTTCTATCGCGCCGATAGGGAAGGCCGCAACTTTTAAACCGCGAAGGCGTTTTATCGCGGCCATTCCTTGTCTTTTTTTGACGATCAAGACCATGCCGATGCCGCAGTTGAAGGTTCGCAGCATTTCATCTTCGGCTATATTTCCGCCGCGCTGGATGAGCCTGAAAATCTCCGGCACGGGCCACGAGCCGTTCCTGATGACGGCCTTTACGCCTTTGGGGAGCGACCGCGGGATGTTGTCCGTAAAGCCTCCGCCGGTTATGTGCGCGAGGCCGCGGACGTCGAATTCCTCAATTATCTTCAGAACGGGCTTTACGTATATCCGCGTGGGCGCGAGGAGGGTTAAGCCGATGTTGTTTTCAAGTCCAACGGGCATGCTCTTTACGTCCAATCCGAGCCGCTCGAAGACGACCTTCCTTGCAAGGGAATAGCCGTTTGAGTGCAGCCCGCTTGAGGCCAGACCGATAAGCTCGTCGCCGGGTCTTATGCGCCTTCCGTCAATTATCTTTTTTCTGTCAACCACGCCTACCGCAAACCCTGCCAAGTCGTACTCGCCGTCGTTATACATGCCCGGCATCTCCGCGGTCTCGCCGCCGATGAGCGCGCATCCCGCTTCTTTGCAGCCCCTTGCGATGCCCTTGACGACGTCTGCGGCTTTTTTTGCGTCAAGTTTGCCGGTTGCGAAGTAATCGAGAAAAAAGAGCGGCTCGGCTCCGCTGACCAATATATCGTTTACGCTCATGGCAACGAGGTCTATCCCGATTGTCGAGTGGATGCCGGTCATGAACGCGACCTTGAGCTTTGTGCC
>JACRCC010000013.1 GCA_016234405.1 Deltaproteobacteria bacterium
GCCCCCACCCTACCCTCCCCCACGTGGGGGGGGGAGGGGGATAAGAGGAAGACAAAAAACAGCAACAAGGCGGGCTTAGCCCGCCAAAAAACACCAAAGGAGAAATCAGCATGAAAAGAATCATCTGTCTCATCGCCTTGGCCGTTGCCCTCGCGTTCGCGTGCAGCGCGAACGCGGCCACGGTATCCGGCACCATGCTCGTGCAGATAGACGTGACGGCCGGGTGCACCATGATTGCGCCGACCATAGGCGTCGGCTCTTACACCGGATACGCCCTTGTTACATTGCCGGGCACGGTCAGCGTTACATGCAATACCGGCACCCCGTATACCGTTACCATGGACGCGGGTCTCAATTATGCCGCAGGGTCTCGATATCTCTCAAGGGGCGTCCTCCCCAACTTGGGTTACAGCATCCTCAAATTGGACTCAACCGAATGGGGGGATTCCGGTTACGGCGGCACTTTTGCAATGACAGGCGTCAGCGGCACCGGCACCGGCGCGGCGGATAACACTCCGCTCACCATAAACGTGCCGGCCGTGGGGTATGCCCCGGCGCCAGGTTCATACGTTGACACGGTCAACGTGATAGTGAATTACTGACGGTTTTGCGTTGCGCCGGCAGCCTTGCGCCGGCGGCGCAAGGCGTGGATTGAAACAAGAAATACGCTCAACACACGGAGGAAGCCCTTGAAAGCAACAATCGTAAGCGCGGCAATTCTGATTCTATCCCTTGCAATGCTGGGCGGCCCGCCCGGCGCCCTTGCCGGGTCGTTCAAGGCCATACCCGTTAAATTCTTCCTCGACGCCAAGACAAAGACCACCGTGCTCAAGGTTACGAACGAAGGAGACGAGGACGTAAACGTCGAGCTTGAGGCGTTCGTGTGGACTATGGATGAAAACGGCGCCGACGTATACGCCCCCACGAAAGACCTCGTGCTCTTTCCGAGGCAGGCGTCAATAGCGAAAAAGTCCGAAAGGGTTTTCAGGATAGGATACGAGGGTGAAAGAACCCTTTCGACGGAGAAGACCTACAGGATATTCGTGCAGGAGATGCCCGTTTCAAAACCGGGCGAGATGGCCGTAAAATTCGCCATGAGGATGGGTCTGCCGGTCTTTATAAAACCCGTAAGGGCCATACAGGAAGGGGCTATCGAAAAGATGTCTCTCTCCGAAGGGACCGTCAAGGTCAAGGTCAAAAACAGCGGCAACTCGCACTTCATCGTAACCAAACTCAAGGCCGCGGGCGTTGACAGGACGGGCGGCGCGTCCTTCACGAGCGAAAACGCGGGCTGGTACGTGCTCGCTGGCGCGGCAAGGACTTTTCCGGTTGACGTGTCGAGGGCCGATTGCCTCAAATCGTCCGTGATAAACGTCGAGGCCACTGCCGGAGATTCCGTAACACGCGGGTCGCTCAATGTGGATAAAGGCATGTGTCAGGATAAACCCAAGCAGGAAAAACCTAAAATGGATAATAAGCAGCCGGGGGCCGGGCAATAAGCGTTGTTTCCTCGTTCCCAAGAGGAGATTGGGAACGAGGAGGGAATTAAATCAAATTGTCATACAGAAAAAACGAATAAATCAGAGCTTCCATATCGCAATGACGGCGCACAAACGGCAACATGAACCTTCAACAAAGACCCGGCCGCCGGCCTTTCGGCATAAAATTCGGCATATGCGCGGCAACGACGATTTTTTTTATCATGACGGCGTCCAGCGCCCGCCCCGCGGATAAGGCGGTCATAAAGGTCGTATTAAACACCGAGGATGCCGGTGAGCATTTTGTCCTGCTCTCAGAAGGGGACGTGCTCCTCCCCGAAGCAGACCTGTTGGAGATGGGGCTTGCCGGTCTGCCGGAAGGGACGCTCATCGGAGACACGAGATATATTTCCTTGAAATCCCTGTCCCCGGCAATTACCTACAGGTACGACGACAAGGGCGCAACGCTCATATTGGACGCCGCGCCGGCGCTTTTCAAAAGGAATATCATTGACCTCGCCAACAAAAGGCCGGAGGGGGCGATCGCGGCAAGGAGCAATTCGGCCTTTTTGAATTACAGCCTTACGTACAACGCGGACGACAAATTCGGTTTCGCCTCAATAAGCCTTCCGTGGGACGCGGGCGCGAGGTTGGGGGATTATTTCCTGTATTCGAGCTTCAATTATTCAAAGAACCTGCTGTCGGAAAATTCGGTCAGGCTTATGACTAACGTTACGAGGGATTTTCCTCAGTCGCAGGCGCGCCTCATGCTCGGGGACGTCGGCGCGGCCTCGGGCGGCCTCGGCGGCGGCGCGACCCTCGGAGGCGTCAGCGTCTCGAAGAACTTCACCATGACCCCTTATTTCAAAAAGACGATGGGGCTCGACATTCCGGGCGCGGTAAGGACTCCGTCGGAGGCGCGGGTCTACGTCAACGGTCAACTCGTGTCAACGCAAAAGTTCGCGCCCGGGGAATTCGTCATACTCGACGTGCCGCAGGCAACTGGCAGAGGCAATGCCGAGCTTGTCATAAAAGACGCATCCGGAAAAGAAGAGCGTTATGCGCTGCCTTTTTATATCACCTCGGCTCTCCTCAAGCCCGGGATACAGGAATACGGCTACAGCGCCGGGGTCAAGAGAAAAGACCTCGGCACGCAGAGCTACACATACGAAGGCGGAGCTATTACGGGCTATCACAGGCTCGGCGTTACAAGGGGCGTTACCGCGGGCGTAAGGGCAGAGGCCGACAACGAGGTTTTTAATTTCGGCCCGGAACTCTCCATGCTCGCCGGAGGGTCCGGCGAGATAAACGCGCAGGCCGCTTACAGCAGCGCAAAGGGCGTAACCGGATACGCCGGGACCCTCGCCTATTCATATACGTCGTTGGCCGGCCTGACGGCAAGGGCGTCAGGCCGGCATTACTCAAAAAGTTATTCCACCGTCAGCGCGGCCCCGTCTTCCGACAAGGCGCGCCTCGATTGGACCGTGGGGCTTGGGTTCAACGACACTGCAAACGCCGTAAGCGGGTCTTATTCGAAAAAATACAATTATATAGCCGCGCCTTCATCGAGGGCGTCCCTCTATTACACGAGGAAACTCGGCCAATACACGTCGGTTTATGCGACTCTCAACGCCGTGTCCGCGGACCGCAAGAGGTCGAGCGACATCTTCGCGGGTTACAACATCCTGCTCGGCGAAAAGGCCTCGGGCGGGGTGAGCACCGATTACGGCAGGGATAAATCCACGGTGGCGGCGTTCCTGCAGGAAAGCCCGGGCAACGGGGAAGGGTTCGGATACAGGCTCTTTACGGAAAGGGCCGCGCAAAAGGCCACGGAAACGGAGAAGGCGGCGAACTTCATCAACGGCAGCGGGTCAGGGGTCTACAGGGGCGCGTGGGGCGTCTATACGCTCGATGCGCGGCGTCAATCGGACGCGATGAACTACGGCATGAACCTCTCAGGCGCGCTCTCTTTCATAAACAGCTCATTCTACCTGAGCCGGCCCATAAACGACAGCTTCGCGCTCGTCAAGGTCGGCAGCGTCGAGTCGGTCGCCGTGTCGGTGAGCAATCAGGAGCTTGGACGGACGAACCGCAACGGAGAGGCGTTGGTGCCGGAGTTCGCCTCTTGGTACGACAACACCGTATCCGTAGACGACGCGACCATCCCGCTGAATTATACCCTCAAAGAGGTATCCAAATACGTGTCAACGCCGCACAGGGGCGGGGCAATAGTGGAATTCGGCGCGGCAAAGGTTCAGGGCTTCGGCGCAAAGGTCTTCTGGACGCAGAAGGGCGTAAAAAAGACCGCTGAATACGCGGGCATCGAGATAACCGGGCCAAAGGGCGTAATTGATGGTATAATCGGCAAGGGCGGCGAGATGTATCTTGAAAACCTTCCGGCGGGCAGATTCCCCGCAAGGGTGTTCATGAAGGACAAGGATTGCCGCTTTGAGATGAACGTCCCAAAGAGCGACGACATGATAGTTGACATGGGAGATATCATCTGTGAAACACATTAAGTCCATTACGTTGGCGGCGGTAATATTATTGGGGGTTACGTTCGAGGCATGGGGCGCGTCTTGCACCGTATCGTCCGGGACGCTCAACTTCGGCGGCTATAATATGCTCTCCGGGTCTCCTTTGGACGCGAACGGGACGATAAGCGTAAACTGCACCCTTTCCGCCCCTTATACGGTATCCCTCGACGCCGGGATCAACGGCGCCGGAAACCCCAACAACAGGAAGCTCCGTCTGTCTGCCACTGCATATTACCTCTCCTACAACCTCTACAGGGAGACGGGGCGCTCGACGGTGTGGGGAGACGGGACGTCCGGGACTTACACGCAGGCAGGCACGGGGACCGGCGCTCTGCAAAACCTGACCGTCTACGGACGCATCCCTGCCGGCGCGAGCGTGCCTTCGGGCGTTTACAACGACACCATAACCGTTACCGTAACCTACTAAACCCGCGCGACCGCCTCAACCCAATCCCCACTCAGCCGGAAAAATACACGGAAAACACCTCAACGCATCACCGGTTCGCCTGCCCTTAACATTTTCTTTTTCTGATGTAGAATTAGGGTAGAGGTGTTTGTTATGTATAAGACCCTGATTTTGACGATGATGCTAATCGCAACCACGACGTTAGGCGTCGTTGAGGACGGAGAGGCCGGGAGCATCGGAGGAAAGATGACGGTGCAGGTTACGGTGCTGCCGGTATTTGAATACGGGATAACCGGCCATGCGGGGCATCTCGTGATAACGGAGCCGGACGTTAAAAACGGGTACAAGGACATCGGGGACCGCGACGTGATTACCGTGACGACGAACAGCCTCGACGGATACGGCATCTCGGTGGCGCTCAACAACGTCATGGGCAGGGCGGGAGAAAGCGTGGGGGAGGTCCCGGCGATTTTTACCTCCGTAACACTCAACGTTGACAACAAGACCTACACCGTGCCCGTTGGCGGGAACTTGTTTATCAGGCTGCCTTACAACGGCGCCAACCCGTATGCCGTAGTTCTGTCCTACAGGTTCACCCTTGCGCCGTGGGCCGCGCCCGGCGCGTACCCGTGGCCCGTAAGCGTAACCGCGTCCCCGTAGCGCGGTGAGGACGGACGCTGCGCGGGGCAGGGGACCTACAGCCCCATGGCCTTCAAAATCTTTTTCAAATCAGCCGCGACCTTGGTGGGTTTGGGGCAGGAGTTTATCGCCGTATTGGGGTCTTTTAGACCGTGTCCCGTGAGCGTGCACACGACCGTGTCGCCGTCGTTGAGGACGCCGTCTTTTTTCATCTTGATTGCCCCGGCGAGGCTCGCTGCCGAGGCAGGTTCGCAAAAGACGCCCTCGCGTGAGGCCAAAAGTTTATATGCCTCGATTATATCCGCGTCGCTCACGGCCTCGATAACCCCTCCGCTCGCGTCTCTCGCGCTCGTGGCGTTGGTCCAGCTCGCGGGGTTGCCTATCTTTATGGCGGTGGCGATAGTCTCCGGGTGTTCGATGGGATGACCTGCCACGATGGGGGCCGCGCCCTCGGCCTGAAAGCCCATCATCTTAGGCAGATTGGATATCGCCCCTTTTTTCCTGTATTCGTTATATCCCCTCCAATAGGCGGTGATGTTGCCCGCGTTGCCAACCGGCAGGAAGTGATAGGTGGGCGCGTGGCCGAGGTGCTCGCAGACCTCGAAGGCCGCCGTCTTTTGCCCCTCTATCCTAAAGGGGTTTATGGAGTTGACCATCTTCACGGGATAATTTTTGGTTATCTCCTTTACGATGTTGAGCGCGTCGTCGAAGCCGCCTTTTATCTGCAAGACGAGCGCGCCGTGCATTATGGCCTGAGACAGTTTGCCCAGCGCTATCGCGCCCTCGGGCACGAGCACGTAAGCCTTCATCCCGGCCTTTGCCGCGTATGCCGCAGCCGAGGCCGAGGTGTTGCCGGTTGAGGCGCATATCACGGCCTTGACGCCCTCTTCGCGCGCCTTTGACACGGCCAACGTCATGCCCCTGTCCTTGAACGAGCCGGTGGGGTTCAAGCCTTCGTATTTAAGGAGGAGCCTTATTGCCCCGAAGATGTCCCTGAGGTTCGAGGTCTCGATGAGCGGGGTGTTTCCCTCATGGAGCGTGGTTATCGCGTCCGTGCCAATCTCCGGCAGGAATTCCCTGTATTCGTGAATTATTCCGGCCCAGAGGCCTTTTTTAGTTAGCTGCACCGAGGTTCTCCTCAATCCTGACGTATACGACTTTTTCGAGTATTATGTCAAGGGTCTCAATCTCTTTAACCGCTGCTCGCAGTTCCCTTTCAAGGGCGTTGTGCGTCACTATCACGAGCGGGACCGCCCCCCCGACCTTCCTGTCTTTCTGTATGACGGACAGGATGCTTATGTTGTGGCCGCCGAGAACGCCGGATATTTTCGATAACACGCCCGGCTTGTCAATCGCCGAGAACCTCATGTAGTAGGGGAGTTCGAGCGAGTCAGTGTCTTTTATCTTTATTGCGCGGCCGTCCTCATCGGTAAACGACGGGAGCGGCACCCGCTGGGAGGTCTTGTTCAGGATGTTCCGGCAGATGTCTATCACGTCCGCGACTACCGCGCTTGCCGTGGGCATCATGCCCGCCCCGAGCCCCCAGAGCATCACGGGCCCCACCGCGTTGCCGCGCAGGTGCACGGCGTTGTAGACCCCGTCAACAAGGGCGAGCGGATGCCCCGCCGGAATCATGGTCGGATGGACCCGCGCCTCGACGCCGCTGTCGCCGGATTTTGCGATGGCCAAAAGTTTTATCCTGTAGCCGAATTCCTTTGCGTACTTTATGTCGAGCTGGTTTATGTTCCTTATGCCCTCGGTATAGATGTCCGCGAGTTTTACGTTAGCGCCGAAGGCGAGGTTTATGAGTATTGCGAGCTTGTGCGCGGTGTCAATGCCGTCCACGTCAAAAGACGGGTCGGCCTCGGCATAGCCCTTTTCCTGAGCTCTGCGCAGCACGTCGTCGAATTTGCCCCCGTCGTTTGTCATCTTTGTGAGGATATAGTTCGCCGTGCCGTTTATGATGCCGTAGATGGATTCGATTTTATTCGCCGCAAGGCCTTCCCTCAGGGCCTTTATCACGGGGATGCCGCCGCCCACGCTCGCCTCGAAATAGACGTCGGCCTTTTTCTCGGCGGCCGCGTTGAATATCTCGCGCCCGTGTGTGGAAAGGAGCGCCTTATTGGCCGTGACAACGTGCTTTCCGGCGTCAAGCGAGGCAAGGATAAAACCCTTGGCAACGCCCGTGCCTCCGACGAGTTCTATGACGACGGATATCTCAGGGTCGTTTATGACGGTAAGCGCGTCTTTCACGAGGACGCCGTCGTCGAGCTTGACGCCTCTGTCGCGTGAGACGTCCGTGTCGGCGATCCTTTTTAAGATTAGCTCCGCGCCGAGGCGCTCTTTTATCACGCCGGAGTTGTCGCGGAGAACCTTGACCACGCCCGTGCCCACGGTGCCGAAACCTATGAGTCCGATATTTATTTTTTTCATTTCCAAAAACGCCCCGCTGTCCGTGCCGCTATTTGAAACGTTTGGCCCTTGCGCACCCGTCTTTGTTGCCGAGTTCGCAGGCCTTTTTGAAATCCGCTCCGGCCAAACCGGACCGGCCAAGGGAGAGATACGCGCCGCCCCTTACGAGGTATACATCCGCCGTATCCGCCGCGTTAACGGGGCTTAACTCCAGACCTTTCGTGTAGTCGGCCACGGCCTCTTCAAATTGTTTGTCGCGGCGGTATGCCTCGGCGCGCCGTAGATATAACGAATCGTCGTCAGGTCTGACGGCTATGGCCGCCGAATAATCCCGCGCCGCGTAACCGTAGATGCCGGCGCTGTAGTAGGCGTCGCCCCTGTATATGTAAGCGAGCGCGTCGTTGTTTTCAAGGGATATGGCCTCGGTGAAGTCCTCGATGGCCTTGTCGTAGAACTTCAACTCCGCATAAGCGCGGCCACGGTTCCTGAACGCACCGGCCTCGGTCGGCCGGAGCATTATGGCCTTTGAAAAATCCGAGACCGCGGCCTTGAAGTCGTCGAGTTCCCTGCGGCAAAGACCCCTGTTGTAAAAGGCCGTGTAACTCAACGGGTTCGCCTCTATGACCTTGGTAAATTCCGCTGCCGCTTGTTTATACGCGCCCTTATCGTAGAGGGCATAGCCGGCGGCCATGCGGTCGGGCGAAGCGTCCGTGTCTGCCGCCTGCAAGCGGTCGGTAAAGACAACGGAGGCGAGTATGGCCGCCGCGATAAAGACGTATTTTTTAAATGGTCCGTTCAATTTCAGGTAAATCAAGCGCTTGGAGATTGCTTTGTCGCTTCGCTCCTCGCAATGACATGCTCGTCCGTTTCAAACGCCTTTTTGACGCACTTTGCGGCCTGACGAATCCGGTGTTCGTTTTCAACGAGCGCGAGACGGACGAACCCATCGCCGTATTCTCCAAATCCTATCCCCGGCGAGACCGAGACCTTTGCCTTGTCGAGAAGGAACTTTGCGAACTCAAGGGATTTTAATTCTTTGAATCTTTCCGGGATTTTCGCCCAGACGAACATCGTGGCCTTTGGTTTTTGTATCTCCCATCCGGCCTTGCCAAAACTCTCTATGAGGACGTTCCGCCTGACCTCGTAGATGCCGCTTATTTCCTTGACGCACTCTTGCGGGCCGTTCAAGGCTATGACCGCGGCGATCTGGATGGGCTGGAACATCCCGTAATCCAAATAGCTCTTCATCCTCGTGAGCGCGGCGATCATCTTTTTATTGCCCACGCAAAAACCGACCCTCCACCCGGGCATGTTGTAGCTTTTGGAGAGCGTGAAGAATTCCACGCCGACGTCCTTTGCCCCGGGTATCTCAAGAAAACTCGGGGACTTGTAACCGTCGAAGACTATGTCGGCGTAGGCCAAGTCGTGTATGACCATCATTGCGTGCTCTTTGGCGAAAGCGACTATCTTTTCGAAAAACCCTTTGTCAACCACCTCGGTCGTAGGGTTGTGCGGAAAGTTTATGACGAGGAGTTTGGGTTTGGGCCACGTCTCTCGCGTGGCGCGTTGCAGCTCCTCGAAAAAATCCACCCCGGGAAGGAGCGGTATGCTTCGTATGTCTCCGCCCGCGATGATGACCGAATATTTGTGTATCGAGTACGTAGGGTTGGGGACGAAGACCACGTCCCCGGGTTCGATTACGGCCAGCGCCAAGTGCGACAACCCCTCCTTTGAGCCGATGGTGGCCACGGTCTCGGTGTTCGGGTCAAGGTCAACGTCGTAGCGGCGTTTGTACCAATCGGCTATGGCGAGCCTGAGCTTATATATGCCCTTTGAGGCCGAATAGCGGTGGTTCCTCGGGTTCTGCGCGGCCTCGACGAGCTTGTCCACTATATGCTTGGGCGTGGGCTGGTCAGGGTTGCCCATGCCGAAGTCAATGATGTCTTCCCCGCGCTTTCTTGCCGCGTTCTTCAAATCCGTTACGATGTTGAAAACGTAGGGCGGGAGACGCTTTATCCTGTAGAACTCGTCCATCTATGCCTCTTTTGAGTTTTGAATCAACCCCTCACCGGCAAGAACCTCCGCGTTGTACGAACTCCTCACGAAGGTCCCGGAGTAGACGCGCTTCAAGCCAATCTCTCTCCCAAATCTTTCGTATTCGAGAAATGACGACGGTTCGATGTATTCCGCGACCGGCAGGCTTTTGCGCGTTGGTTGCAAGTACTGGCCTATGGTCACGGCAGCGCACCCTGCGTCTTTCAGGTCGAGGAGGGTCTTTTTCACCTCTCCAGCGGTTTCTCCGAGTCCGGCCATTATCCCTGATTTGGTCATTGCCCCGCAATCAGCCGCATATCTCAACACGTCAAGAGAGCGCCCGTAGTCAGCCTGCGGCCTCACGACAGGATATAGCGACGGAACCGTTTCGAGGTTATGGTTAAAGATGTCGGGGCGGGCGTCGAGAACGGCCGCAAGCGAAGTCCTATTGCCGTTGAAATCCGGCGTGAGCGCCTCGACCGTAATGCCGGGGATGGTATCTTTTATCGCCCGTATTGTCAAGGCAAACTGGCCCGCGCCGTAGTCCGGCAGGTCGTCTCTCGTGACGGAAGTTACGACCGCGTGTTTCAATCCGAGTTCCTTTGCGGTCAAGGCCACGTTGCGCGGCTCATCAGGGTCAACACTGTGGGGCGTTGTCGTTTTGTCAACGGAGCAAAAACCGCACCTCCTCGTACAAACGTCCCCGAGTATCATGAAAGCGGCCGTTGGTTTGGAAAAGCACTCGCCGATATTGGGACACCGCGCGGATTCGCACACCGTGTGCAGGTTTCTCCCGCGCAATATTGTTTTCATGCCGCGCACGAGGGATGCGGGCGGCAGGGTCTTTTTAGCCCAAAGGGGTAGTCTTTTCATGTGATAGTCGCCTGCCGCCGCTTTCATCAGCCGGCAGAATAAATCATTTTATCACGATGTCCCCTCGATTTTGCATGGTTTTTGTCCTTATTTTCTTTTATGCTTGCCGGGGGCGGCGCGCCTGACGTGAGTCTGCAAAAATCTAAAACTCTCATGCGCGGCGCCTGTCTTTTTAATGAAGGCGAGGTCTTTTGCGCGGTCCACGTCATGCCATTTTGGGAGGAGTTCTATGTTGAGCATTGCGGCTCTTGCCTTTTCGAGCGTGTCTTCTAAGACCGACGCGCCAGACCAGCGTATATCCTCGAAAAGCTCATTCGCTTGGGTGTTTAATCCTATCAGATAGTATCCGCCGTCGAGTGCCGGGCCGAGCACGACCGTGTTTTCACGGAAGCAAAGGAGCCTGAACGAGTCCTCCATGAACTCGAAGGGGATGTCCGGGCTATCCGAGCCTATGACCACGACCCTTTTGTAGCCTTCCGAGAAGAGCCTCGTGAACACGTTGGATATCCGCGCCCCGAGGGACGCCCCCTCTTGAGCGAATAGGCCGGATACCGGAGGGATGACGGCGGCCGCTTCTTTTTCGGAGTCCGGCGGGGTAAAGACCGCAAAGAGGTCAACCTCATCGAGTTTTAGGGCGCAGGAAAAGACGTCTTTTATGAAACACGTATAGAGCCTTGCCGCCTGAACGTGCGTGAGCGGAGGGCAAAGCCGCGTTTTAACCGTGCCGGGCCTCGGGGCCTTTAACATTATGGAAAGCGCGTCAAAGCCTTTCATAGTCGTCGCCCGTTCGTTTGTACACGGCCTTTGGTTTTATGCGTTTTGCTTTAAGGGTATCGAGCGCGCTTTCAATGTTGTCTCCGGCCAATATCACAAGGTCGCATAGCGCGGAGAGGGGTTTTGGCGCGGGCAGGAGCTTGAACTTCAGCCCGGCCTCCTTCAAGACGCTCTCGGCCTTTAGCGCCGCGTGGGCCGAGCCGAAGGTGAGGAGATATTCCATTATTGGAAAATAACAGATTTCGGGGGAGTTGGCAATAACGGCCGTGAATCGTGAGACGTGAAGCGTAACGGCCGTTACACGCATCACGGCCGTTAAGTCAGTATGCCCTGAGTTGTCCGTCGTAAGTGGGACTTGGGTCTTTGTCGTAGAACGGGAATCTCACGCAGAGGTCTCTTACGTCGTTTTTTATGGCCGAGAGTTTCGATTCGTCGGCACGGTCTTTTATGGCCCTGTCAATAAGCCCGGCGATTATCCGCATCTCCGGCTCTTTCATGCCCTTTGTGGTTACCGCGGGCGTGCCTATCCTGATGCCGCTCGTGATAAAGGGGCTTTTGGTCTCAAACGGGACCGTATTTTTGTTGACGGTGATGCCTGCCTTTACAAGGGCTTCCTCCGCCTCTTTGCCGGTTATCTCTTTTTTTGTCAAATCCATGAGCATAAGGTGGTTGTCGGTGCCGCCGGAGACGAGGTCGTAGCCTCTTTTCATCAGCTCTTCGGCCAGCGTCTTTGCGTTTGCAACGATTTGCTTCTGGTACTCCTTGAAGGACGGAAGAAGCGCCTCTTTAAAGGCCACGGCCTTTGCGGCTATGACGTGCATGAGCGGGCCGCCCTGTATGCCGGGGAATATCATCTTGTCCACGGCCTTTGCGAACTCGTCCCTGCACATTATCATGCCGCTTCTGGGGCCGCGCAGCGTTTTGTGCGTGGTCGTGGTGACGAACTCGGCCACGTCAACCGGACTCGGATGGAGACCCGCGACGATAAGCCCGGCGATGTGGGCGATGTCCACCATGATGGCCGCGCCTATTTCGTCGGCTACGGCCCTGAAGGCGTGAAAATCTATTATCCTCGGATACGCGCTTGCGCCTATGACGATGAGCTTGGGCCTGTGCGCCTTTGCCAACTCCATCACGTTGTCCATGTCAATCCTCTGGTTGTCGCGTCTCACGCCGTAAGAGACGATATTGTAGAGGATGCCCGAAAAATTCACGGGAGAGCCGTGCGTGAGGTGGCCGCCGTGAGTGAGGTTCATGCCCAAGACCGTGTCCCCGGGTTTTAAGACCGACATGTAGACCGCCATGTTGGCCTGAGAGCCGGAGTGAGGCTGGACGTTTACGTGGTCGCACCCGAAGAGCTTTTTGGCGCGCTCGATGGCGAGTCTCTCGACGATGTCAACGTATTCGCACCCGCCGTAATAGCGTTTTCCGGGATACCCTTCGGCGTACTTGTTAGTCATCACCGAGCCGGTTGCCTCGAGCACGGCAGGGCTTACGAAGTTCTCGGAGGCAATGAGTTCGAGTTTGTATTCCTGCCTTTCCTTTTCGAGCCTAATGGCCTCGAAGATTTCAGGGTCGAATTTTTTAAGCGTAGACACCTTGAATGCCTCCTGCGGGTCGTATATACCGTGCGGTGTAGCTCAGGCCTTCAGGCCTGAAACATATCAGGGCTAAAGCCCTGAGCTACTTGCCGCCGTTTATTTTATTCTCGATTTCGGTTATCTTGTCCAGGCGCGTTTGGTGCCTGCCGCCCTCGAACTTCGTCGTGAGCCATACCTTTATGATTTCTCTGGCAAGCCCTTTGCCGACAATCCTGCCGCCTATGACGAGGATGTTCGCGTCGTTGTGTTCTCTTGACATGCGCGCGGTGTAAACGTCGCTCACGAGCGCGGCCCTCACGCGCCTGAATTTATTGGCGAGGATGCTCATTCCTATCCCCGTGCCGCAAATCAGGACGCCCTTGCCGATCTCTCCCTTTGAGACCTTCTCGGCCACCGGGCTTCCGTAGTCAGGGTAGTCAACTGATTTGTCGTTATCCACTCCCATGTCAACGGCCTCGACGTCGAGTTCCTTGAGGTAGGCCTTTAAGTCTTCTTTAAGTTCGCGTCCGGCGTGGTCGCTTGCTATGGCTAATCTTTCCATTATTTCTCAATCCCTCGCGTTTTTTATTCGAGGCGTTTGAATACCAAGACCGCGTTAGTGCCGCCGAACCCGAAGGAGTTGGACATGACCGCTGAAACACTCTTTTCCCGCGCTGCGTTAGGGACGTAATCGAGGTCGCACTCAGGGTCCGGGGTCTCGTAGTTTATCGTTGGCGGCAAGACCCCGTCTTTTATCGCAAGGACGGAAAATGCGGCTTCAACCCCGCCCGCGGCGCCGAGGAGATGCCCTGTCATGCCCTTTGTGGAACTGATGGCGAGTTTTTTGGCGTGCTCACCGAAGACCTTTTTTACGGCCATTGTCTCGTAGAGGTCGTTATAGTGGGTTGACGTGCCGTGCGCGTTTATGTAGCCGACGTCTTGCGGGTTTAATTTAGAGTCTTTGAGGGCTAAGGCCATGCACCTGGCCGCGCCCTCTCCGTCGGGGGAGGGGGTGGTCATGTGAAAGGCGTCCGAGTTCATGGCGTAGCCCGCAGCCTCGGCGTATATCCGCGCGCCCCTTTTTTTTGCGCCTTCCATTTCTTCGAGCACGAGGACGCCGGCCCCTTCGCCGATCACGAATCCGTCGCGGTCTTTGTCGAAAGGCCGGGACGCCTTTGCCGGGGCGTCGTTCCGTGTGGACAGGGCCTTCATGGCGTTAAAGCCGGCTACGCCAAGAGGGGTGATGGTGGATTCCGTGCCCCCGGCTATCATCGCGTCGGCTGCCCCGCTCTGGATGAGCCTGTAGGCGTCGCCGATGGAATGCGTGCCGGTTGCGCAGGCCGTTGCCGTGCAGGAATTAGGCCCTTTTGCGCCGAGCTTTATCGAGACCTGACCGGAAGCGAGGTTTATTATGACCATTGGGATGAAAAACGGGGTTATCCTGTCAGGGCCTTTTTCCCTGAGCACGTCAGCCCAGCGCTCGATGGCCGGAAGCCCTCCGATGCCCGCGCCGATGTAGACCCCCACGCGAGGGGCGTTCTCGTCCGTTATCTCGATCCCTGAGTCCTTGAATGCCTCCACCGCGGCCGCGACCGAGTATTGTATGAAGAGGTCCATCTTTTTGACCTCTTTTTTCTCGATAGCGTTGTTTGAAGAAGGGTCGAAGTCGGGCACCTCTCCGGCTATCTTCACCGGGAAGTTCGATGCGTTAAAACGCGTGATTACCCTTATGCCGCACCCCCCTTCCCTTGCGGCCTTCCAGGATTTTTCCCGTCCCGTCCCGAGCGGGCTTACGATGCCTACCCCTGTTACCGCTACCCTTCGCATGGTCTTTTGTCTTTTCCTTGTCCGGCGATACGTCGAGCCGGTATTTCCCTCTGAGCCGGTCTCAGGGTGTAATGCCTATAGTCCCGTCCCTTCAAAAAAACTTTTTTTCTTAAAAAGAGTCTACGCGCGCATTTTTGATGAGCGCCGTTTTTGTTTTCAGGCACGGAGTTGGAGGGAATTATCCTCTTCGAGGCGCTAAAAGCACATGGACTCGGCCACGAGACGTTGGCGCACGTGCTTCCGGCGGAGTTCGGGAGGGGCGGCTTACTTGGCGGACTTTTTATTTATGTATTCAACTGCGTCCTGAACGGTTTTTATCTTCTCGGCGTCTTCATCGGGGATTTCTATGGAGAACTCCTCTTCAAAGGCCATGACCATCTCGACGGTGTCGAGGGAGTCGGCGCCCAGATCGTCCACGAAAGACGCCTGAGGGGTAACCTCTTCCTCCGTCACGTCGAGTTGCTCTATTATTATCTTTTTTACCTTGGTTTCAATCGTTGACATCCCCTACCTCCTCAAGAGTCGGATACCTGTATTTTTTTCAGCATACCTTTGTATAACATCAAAGAAACCGCTTGTCAACAACCCAGCGCCACTTTTGGGCGCGAAGCAGGTCAATAACCAACATGCCTTCGTAATGAAAAGTGGCGCTGGGCGTCCTTACATGGCCATGCCGCCGTTGATGTTGAGGACCTGCCCCGTGATGTAGTTGGCCGCGTTGGACGCGAGGAAGAGGACTCCCATAGCCACGTCGCCCGCGCCTCCGAGCCTGCCGAGCGGAATCTTTGCGAGTATCTCGTCCTTTATGTTCTGCGAGAGCACGTCGGTCATCGGTGTCTCGATGTATCCCGGGGCCACAGCGTTGCACGTGATGTTGCGGGACGCGAACTCTCTGGCGATGGATTTGGTGAATCCAATGAGGCCCGCCTTGCTCGCCGCGTAGTTGGACTGCCCTGCGTTGCCCTGCACCCCCACGACGGACGCGATATTCACAATCCTCCCCCACTTCTGCTTGGTCATATACTTTACGCAGCCCTTCGTGCAGTTGAACGCCCCCTTGAGGTTGACGCTAATGACCGCGTCCCAGTCCTCTTCCTTCATCCTGAGGAGGAGTCCGTCGCGTGTGATGCCGGCGTTATTTACGAGTACGTGCAGCCCATCGAAGGTCTCGAAGACCTTCTCGGCCATTGCCTCGGCCTCCTTGAGGTTCGTTACGTCCACCTTGAGGGGTAGAGAGCGTTTGCCCATAGCGGATATCTCTTTTGCGGTCTGCTCGGCGCTTGCGAGGTTTACGTCCACCGCGCATACGTCGGCGCCGTATGAGGCGAGTTTCAAGGCAATGGACTTGCCTATGCCCTGACCCGCGCCCGTGATTATCGCTACCCTGCCTGAGAGCTGCATGAACGCCTCCTTGTGTTAATCAGTTATCGGTTATCGGTTTAAGGATGGTCATTTTCTTACCTTCATCGTCAACCGATAACCGTTTTTAGACCTTTTATCGCGCTTAGCAGATGTATCATATCCTCCGGGACATCGAGGTTAAAGGTCTCTATTTCAGGTTCGATGCGCTTTATGAGGCCCGTGAGCACGCGGCCCGGGCCGGCTTCTATTATGCGGGTTACGCCCTCTTTTTTCATCCTTTTTATTATCTCCACCCAGCGCACCGGACTCGTGAGCTGTCTCGTGAGGAGGCCGGCTAAAACGGATGAGTCCGTGACGGGCGTTGCCTCCACGTTAGTGATGACCGGCGTCGAGAGGGGTTTGAAGGCTATCTTTCCAAGTTCGTCCGATAGTCTCCGGCCCGCGCCTTCCATGAGCGGGGAGTGAGACGGGGCGCTTACTTGCAGGGGGATTACGCGCTTTGCCCCACGTTCCTTTGCGAGCGCCCCTGCCTTTTCAACTGCCGCGGCATGTCCCGATATGACTATCTGTTGCGGGCTGTTTATGTTCGCGGGAACCGCCACCAATCCGCCGGATGAGGCAACGGCGCAGATTTGCGCTACCGTTTCGGCGTCAAGTCCGATGAGCGCGGCCATCTTTCCTGTCCCTTGCGGGACGGATTCCTGCATGAACCTTCCGCGAAGATGCGCGAGGCGCACCGCGTCTGCAAAGGCGATGGCCCCGGCAGCCACGAGCGCCGTGTATTCTCCGAGGCTGTGGCCGGCCATGATGTCCGGTTTTATGCCGGTTTTTTCTTCAAGCGCTTTTAAGGCCGCCGTGCTTACCGTTAAAAGCGCGGGCTGCGTGTTCTCGGTGCGGTCGAGGTCAAAGGCAGGGCCGTTGAAGCAGAGCGCGGCAATGTCGTATCCGAGCGCGGAATTGGCCTCAACAAAAACCCTTTTGGCGCAGGCGAATTCGTCGTAGAGGCCCTTGCCCATGCCGACGTATTGGGACCCCTGACCGGGAAAAACGATTGCGAGTTTAGTCATAAGATTCACAATTTTAACGGTTGCCTCGACGAATTGCAACCAAGAACGGCATACCATTATTCAATGACGCGGGTTGATATGCCCTCTCATTATCGGTTGTAACGCGCAAAATAATCATCTATCTCCGGCCGCAGCGCGATTCCTACTCTTTCAAAAATGTCAAGGAGTTGTTTATATGCCCCGTCACCGCCGAGAAAATCCCAAAATTCTTCCGCAACCTTTAACTCATTTTGCAAATCTAACATTCCGCGCATTGTCCAGCGGTTATATGGTTCGGGGTCGTAAGGATTATAAGGGATTGCGATTAAGGTTTGAATGTTTGCCTTTGGGTCGTCGGCTAAGGCCGCGGCCGTCCATTCCAAGAGCGTTCTTTTGAACTCTTTAAAACCGCCTGCGTTTGGTTTTGCCGTCTTAATGTCAAAGAGATAAATAGTTCCATCGCGTCCAAAAAGCTTGACGTCCACTTTCGTAAGTTTTACATTACGCATCTCCCCCTTCCGGCAAACTGACCTTATGGCCTTTATTTCACGCGCCTTATTGGGATTTGAATTGGCCGTCGCAAGGTTGTCCATAATGTTTTGAATCACGTTATGAGCCTCAGAACTGATTTGAGTTCCGGCAATTTGCTGCGACAGCGTTTTTTGAAAATTTGCCGATGCCAACGCCTTTGCGACCGGCTCAAAAATACTTGTTCCGAAGTTAGTGTTGAGCGAATGGATAAATGAAAACAAGGCCATTCTGTCTTTGCCGAGCAGCCTTGTATGGAACGGCATTGATGCGGGTTCCGGATTATAGTTTTGGAATTTATGTCTTAAACTGTTTTTCAGGACGTCTTCAACGTTATTAATTTGTGTTCGCGTCAATGTCATTAGTCTGCCTTCAAATGGAATATAATTTCCGAATAGGCCCCTTTATCTTTCTCGGTGCGGTTTAATACGGGTCTTTTATATTGATTAACTATCTTCATTCCTGCGTCTTCCGCAATGGTCGGATACATGCTGAGTTTGTCGTTTGCAACAATAAAAACATCGTAATCATGAACGAGATATTTTTTGCAATTTTTAAGAACGTCCGTAATGCCTTCGATGTAGCTTCGCTTGGCCTCGCGCCCGGTTCCCTTGCAAAGCGGTCCGATTTCTAATTCATCTTGTCTCTTAAAGCCAAAAAGGTCGTATGCGTATGCGTGCTGCTCATGATAGTCAATCAACCCCACATAGGGCGGACTTGAAAATATACCCCTGATTTTTTGCCGTCTTGCTAATTGTCCAAATGACGAGTTTTTCTTATCGAGTTTGTCGAATATGTCAATTGTGCGGCCGTCTCCCGTCAAGCACAGTTGATGTGTATCAGTTCTTAATCTATCAAACTCTCTAATCCTTTTTAAAGTATCTTTTGCGTATGTTTCCCACCATTTCAAGATAGAAAAAATGGGCTTGCAAATTTTGCCGTGCTTTGCGCAGTAGTAAGTTGAAGTGATTGGTTCAATCAGCGTTGCAAGGTCGGCATGAGTTGTCGCCCTGCACGAGCGAATTGTCCTGCTTAGGATGAGGCTGATAATCTTCTTTGTGCCGGCATTTTTTATATTTTTAATTTCATTAAAAACGAATTCGATTTCGTCTCTGATGTGCCGCGAATACCATTTATCAAGAAACGTGTCTGCGTTTTTTTTATGCAGATTAATGCCGTACTGTGCCGCAAGTTTTTTGTATGCCGGTAGGAACTCCCTTGCCTTTTCTTCCCCGTAGATATTCTCATCAATACCGCCGTTTTTGATATTATATTTATAATCCGGAACGGGGAAATATTTATTGTTGAAATCGTAAAGCGTCTGCAGCAGTTTCTCTTCAAATTCAAGCGTGGGCGAGTTTGACAAAAAATGTTTGAGGGCCGTCGTAATTATCGAGATTTTTGTCTGGATGGCTGCGAAATCATATTTGGCGACCTTGCAGTTTCCAATCATCGCATTGAAAGCTGAAATATCAATGCCGACTGCGTGCATCCCGAGTTCATTCGCCTGCACCATCGTAGTTCCGCTTCCGGAAAACGGGTCAAGGATGATGTCGCCCTTTTTAAAACAAACATCCTTCTTGAATTTGTCCGTATGATTATCGAGAAAATATTCCACAAGCTGCGGTATGAATTTACCTTTATAGGGGTGCAGTCTGTGAACGTGTTTGGTGGTTTCCGCCTCTTTATATTGTTCAAAAGAAAGAGCCCAATTCAAGTCTTCCCCAAGTTGGTCTTTCCATGAAAGTTCACGATATCCCTTGTAGGATTTATAATAGCCGAGCAGTTCCCGTTTGGAGACCTGCGTCATGCCGTTTTCACCGGTCTTTTTTATTCGTCCGTATTGAATGAGATATGAGATATTCGAGGTCGTCACGGTCTTCCCTATGTGCCGCGTTGCCCACTCGCTTGCCTGTTTTATGGTCAATAACTCATCAGTCCTAAGCATTTGTTCAGCCTCTCCTAAACCACCTGATAACGCCGGCACAAATTTCTAAGCCGGATTCAACGGGTTATCGTAAATGGGACAGTCTGCCGAGTTCCCCTGCACAGCGTAACCCTTTTCCCCTACCACCTCACCACCGCCGACGCCCATGTAAGCCCGCCGCCGAAGGCCACGAAAAGCACTATGTCGTTATCTTTTATCCTGCCGCCCCTCACGGCCTCGTCGAGGGCCAAGGGAATTGAGCCTGCGGACGTGTTGCCGAACCTGTCGAGATTTGTATAGACCCTCTCGTCGTTGAGCTTGAGCCTGTCTTTAGCGGCGTTTATTATCCTCTCGTTAGCTTGATGCGGTATAAGGAGGGTTATGTCATCGGGTTTAATGCCGCTATTTTCAATGGCCTCGTTTATCGCGCTGCCCATTGTCCTTACGGCTATTTTAAAGGTCTCGTTGCCCTGCATCTTCAGGTGGGGAGACGGGCGCGGCGCATCATGAGGATTGTCTTCAAACGGGTTTTTTTGCGAAACCCCGCGCGCGTATAACATCTCCCATCGGCGTCCGTCGGAGTGGACGTTGGATGAGAGTATGCCCTTTGCGCCTTTTTCGGCTGAGAGGACTACCGCGCCTGCCCCGTCGCCGAAGAGCACGCAGGTCGTCCTGTCCGTCCAGTCCATGAGTCTTGAGAAGGCGTCCACGCCGATTACGAGGGCTTTTTTGGCGGCGCCGGTCTTGAGATATTTTTCGGCCGCGTCGAGGGCGTATAAAAAGCCGGAGCATGCGGCGGAAACGTCAAAGGCGGCGGCCCCGGGTTTTATGCCGAGCGTGGATTGCACGAAGCAGGCGGTTGACGGAAAGGTGAACTCAGGGGTTACTGTGCCGACTACGATGAGGTCAATGTCCTTGGGGGAGACCCCTGCCGCTTTGAGGGCGGCCTTACCGGCCTTCGACGCCATCTCCGTGGTGGTCTCGTTTACGGCGACTCTCCTCTCCCTGATGCCCGTGCGCGAGGTTATCCACTCGTCGCTCGTCTCGACGATGCCCGCGAGGTCGCGGTTGGTGATGACCTTTTGGGGGGCGTAAGAACCTGTTCCGAGTATTTTTGCCCTTAGCATCCGTTGCCCCCGGTATTTAAAGACGGTTATCGGTTAACGGCAGCTCAGGGCTTTTGCCCCGAAAATCTCAGGCCTAAAGGCCTGAGCTACAGTTTGAGAAAATCTCAGGCCTAAAGGCCTGAGCTACAGTTTGAGAAAATCTCAGGCCTAAAGGCCTGAGCTACAGTTTGAGCTACGGGTTGAACCGATAACTTTTTAGACCGCATCCCTTGCGCGCCCCGGTCTAACGATGTCGCAGCTTTTGCCGATTTCCTCGGCAAGGTGCGCGTTGATTTTATTTTTTACGCACTCCATTGCCCGCAGGACCGCGTTTTTAATCGCCTTGGGGTTACTTCTGCCGTGGCTTACGATGCACACGCCTTCTATCCCCAGAAGCGGCGCGCCGCCGTATTCCGCGTAGTCTATCTTTTTTTTCAAGCTGCCGAAGGCGCCCTTGGAGAGCATGTAGCCCACCTTTGCCGGCAGGGACGCGGCGATCTCTTTCTTGAGCATGCCCATAAAGGCCTCCAAAAGGCCCTCGCTCACCTTCAATACGACGTTGCCCACAAAACCGTCGGCCACGACCACGTCCACGGCTCCGGTGTATATGTCCCTGCCTTCCACGTATCCGGCGTAGTTGAGGGCGGTGTCCTTGAGGAGGGCGTGGGTCTCCCTCGTCAGCTCGTTGCCCTTTCCCTCTTCCTCGCCGTTTGAGAGGAGGCCGACCTTGGGGCGGTCTTTCTTGAGCACGTATTTGGCGTAGACGTCGCCCATTATGGCGAACTGGACGAGGTGCACGGGCTTGCAGTCCACGTTGCCGCCCGCGTCTATGATGACCGAGGAGCCTTTCAGGGTGGGCATGCTTACGGCTATCGCGGGTCTATCCACGCCCTTGATTTTTTTGAAGAGAAATATGCCGGCGGCCATGGCAGCGCCTGAGTTGCCCGCGCTCACCACGGCCGAGGCCTCGCCGCTGTTTACGAGGTCGAAGCAGACCTTGAGGGAGGAATCCTTCTTCCTCCTTATGGCCTGAGCCGGGCCTTCGTCCATGCCCACGACCTCGGTGGTATGCTTGACGGAGATGTTGGAGGAATTACCCCATTCAGGGCCGTGCTTTTTAAGCTCCGCCTCTATCCGCTCCCTGTCGCCCACGAGGATTATGGGTATGTCGAATTCTTTTGCGGCAAGGACGCTGCCCTCGACGATTGCCGCCGGTGCGTAGTCCCCGCCCATCGCGTCTACGGCTATCTTCATAGTTTATAGTTTAAAGACCGTGACCGTGAACCGTGACCGTGATGGTATCGTTTTTTACACGGACACGGTCACGGTTCACGGTCTTCTTAGACGGACTCTTCCTTCTTTTTTATTACGGGAATTCCCCTGTAAGAGCCGCATGACCGGCATATGTGATGCGGCCTTTTAGGCTCGCCGCACTGCGGGCATGAGTTGAAGGCGGGCGCGGACATGGCGTCGTGGGCTCTCCTGTTTCCTCTTTTGCATCTGGAGTGTCTTTTCTTGGGATTCGGCATTTGGGTTTACCTCTCTTTATGTTTGAAACGTTTTTTTCGGTTTGTAAGGAGATTTGTCCGCTCAAATGCCGCCGGGCAGGGTCTATCTTACCTTAAAGTCTTTGAGTTTTGCAAATCGCTTGTCCGGGGTCGAGGCCTGAGGGCATTTGCACGGGCCCGCGTTCAGTTCTTCCCCGCATTTGGGGCAAAGCCCTTTGCAATCGGCGTTGCAAAGGGGCTTCATCGGGGCGTCGAGCGAGAGTTGCGCCAAGAGCATCTCGGAGGTGTCAAACTCCGCGCCCTCGAGCAGGTTTACGTCCATATCCCCTGCGTGCAGTTCCTTTTCGCGCGCCTTTTCAGCTTCCCTCGTGAAAAAAAGGTTAAATGCCCCGCCGGATTTCTGCTCGAACGCCTTTAGGCACCTTCCGCAGACAAACCCGAGGGCGGCATCGAGGCTGCCGCGCACGAAGACGTCGGCGCCGGTCTTTGTTATCTCAAGGCGCGCCTTTACCTGCCCGGGGATGGTAAAATCAAGGCTGCCCGCGACAGCGGTAAGCGCGGCGCCCTCCTCGACAACGTCGAGCGTGAGACCCTCTTCCGTGATATCCTCTATGCGTATCTTCATTCGGACATCTTAATATAAAGACCTAAAATTATACAAGAATTAATTCAGGGTTGTCAATACAATTTGCTTGACGGGCGGCGTTAAGTTTTTTATATTGATATATAGTGGCTTTTAACGGCAGTATTGGGGGATCGTCTAACGGCAGGACAACGGGTTCTGAACCCGTTTATCTAGGTTCGAATCCTAGTCCCCCAGCCAAAGTTATTTGCAAATAAGGGGCTGGGTTTCCAGCCCCTTTAGTTTTGCGAAACAACGCTTAGGCGGACGTATAGTCCATGGCGCGGCCGTCCTAATGTTTATTAAGGTTTGCGCAATGGAGCGTTAATGTTTACGGTTTATCCTTGACGCCGTGAAATCATTAGGGGTTAATCCCAAGACCCTTGACTATCTCTAAAAAGATGTAATCTTTATTATTGAGGGGCGCGCCCAGCACCACTTTGCTGCCCAGGGTTATTTAATAAAAAAACCAACCGCGGGCAATGAAATGCGGTGCTGGGCGCGCCTTCGACAATTGTCCATGTGCCTGCATTTTTAAAGCCGGTAAAAGAGAGGGAGGCATTATTATGAGGAAGTTTCTGTCCGTTATCGCGGTTTTGTTGATGGTATCGGCGCTGTTTTTGCCGTCTCCCGTAAGGGCGGCAACTGCCGACAAGGGAATAACCCCCCCTGCCGAGGAAGAAAAGGCATTCGAGGGGAGGGCGCAAACGATGGCCGTCACGAATGGGTTTTTCATAAAGTCGGCTAAGAGGTTCGGACTTAAGTTGAAATCCCCCGATGCCTCCGGCTACCTTAAAAAGGCCGAAGAGGCCTCGGACAAGGCGGGAGTCCACATGAAGGCGCGCGAATTCACGTCCGCCGTCGAAGACTTTTCAGCCTCGACCCATTACGCCATACAGGCCATCGTCATTTACAAGAATGCCCAGACGTCCGCCATACGCGACGCGGCCCTCAGGGAGCAGGCGGACGTAAAGGCCGGGCGCGACAAAAAAACGAAGGCCGGCCTCACGCTAAAGAGGCTCACGGAGGTGGAGACCTTCGTGCAGGCAGCTACTCGGCTTTTGAAAGAACGGGAGGAGCCTTTTGTAATGGAAAAACTCAAGGCGGTTCAAGAACTCTATAACTCCGCCAAGACGAGTCTCTCAGCCGGACTCGACGACCTTGCGCTCGAAAACGCAACGAAGGCGTATAAACTCGCCACCGATACGGTTATAGAGATAAAGACGGCAAGGGCCGAGATAATCACCTTCCCCAAACCCCGGACAGGGGACGATACCGCCGCTTACAATTACGAGTGGAGGAGAAACGACACGTATTCATTCTTCGCGTCCCAGATAATAAGCGACCCTGACAAGGAGACTAAAAAACTCCTGCGTTCAGCCGACGAGAAAAAGGACGAGGCCATGAACGCCGGAAAGGACGGGGATCTAAAAAAAGGCGTAGAGGCATTCAAGACCTCGACCGAGTTTTTCATGGAGGCTATAAAGGGGAGCGTCAAGTGATGGGTTAACCAGCCGCGAGGATGTTCTTGAAGTGTACGGCCGCGGCCGTGTCGCCGGTTATCTCAAGCCGGCGGGAGAAAAAAACGGTGTCCGGGTCAACGCTGCCGAGGAGGAGTTCGAAAAGCACGTCGAATGCGCCGGTCATCGTAACATCCGGCGCAACGGCTATATGCGGGATGAGCAAGATGTCCCCATCCTTAATATGCAGGTAAAACCGTTTCTTGATGTCTTTTGCGTCGAAGAGAAAGACCTTGCCGTCAATCTCCGCTAACCTCTCGCGCAGACCCGGGCGTTTGTCGAGTTGCAGCGCCATGAAGATACCCGCGCCTATGGCCTCTAACCATAAAGGCATGACCCTCAAGGGGATTGACGCGCCCGTCTTTAACATAAACGACAGCGCGGTCTGCAATCTGTTTTTCAACTCACCCTTTTCAAAGACCCCTCCGTTCATACCTTTACGCCCACGTGCATGGCGGCCACGCCTCCAAAGACGTTAGTGTATCTCACCTTATAAAGCCCCGCGTCTTCCATTATCTTTTTCAATTCCTCCTGGGGCGGAAACTTCCTGATGGATTCGGCAAGGTAGGCATACGCGCCCCTGTTGCCCGTGACAACACGGCCTATCTCAGGGATGACGTTGAAAGAATAGAGGTCGTAGAGTTTGCCGAGGAGCGCGTTATTAACGCGGGAGAACTCAAGGCATATCACCTTGCCGCCGGGCTTTACGACGCGGGTCATCTCGGCAAACGCGCGGTCTAAATGGGTTACGTTCCTTATGCCGAACCCCACGGTCGCGCAGTGGAATGCGTTGTCCTCGAAGGATATCTCTTCGGCGTTGCCCTGCACGTAACGGATGTTTTTTAAAAACCCCCGGTCTATGCACTTTGCCCTGCCTGCCTTTAGCATCTGTGCGTTAATGTCGTAGACGACGATACGGCCGTGTGCCCCGGCCCTCGCCGCCATTAAGAGCGCGATGTCCGCGGTGCCTCCGGCCACGTCAATCGCCCTCTCACCCGGTTTAAGGCCGGTCTCGGCGGCCAATATCCTCTTCCACACGCGGTGCGTAAAAAGGCTCATAAGGTCGTTCATGAGGTCGTACTTGTCCGCCACAGAGTCGAAGACGCCCTTTACGAGCGTCTCTTTTTCCTCAACGGGAACGACGCGGTTTCCGAAGAGGGTAAATTTTTTTTCGTTGTCATCCGTCATTTCAAAAAACCCCGGCTTCTAATAAGCCTTTAATGTCAGATACGTATAATGGAGTCATAAAGCACGCAAACCGCGAAACCTAAAAAGGAGGAAAAAAATGAAGACACTCAAGTTGAAGATAGCGGTAATCGAGTTGGTAAGCCTCGGCATCATCGCCCTTATCGTAACCGTCAGCACGTCGTATCTGTTCGTCTAAACCCGGGCCGGCCTGTCCATGAGACGGGCCGGCTGCGTCTTTTGTCCCGCAGCTCAGGGTTTTAGTTTTGAGCTTTGAGTTATTCGTTCTTCTTGTGTTCCGAAAAAACCCGCATCGCTATGACCGCGCCGAGGAAATATCCTATCCAGCTGAGCAGCGGCAGCCCCAAAATCCGCATGGTGTCGTATCCGGCGAATACGGCGATGAGCGAGGCCGCGATTATGAAAGACCCGGCGAGAAAACCGCCCCCGGCCTTTCTCCCCGCGTCCTCCACGCCCTCGATGAGAGGCTCGAGCCTGTGATGGATGAAGCCTATTTTCAGATTTTCCTTCAACGCCCTCTCGGTGAGTTCGTTCAGATGCGCGGGTAGTTCGAATAGCGCGCCCGCGAACTCCCCGGCGGCGTCAATCCCGCCCTCTGCCGCGGCCTTAGGCGAGAACTTCTGCTTGAGCATCCATTTGTAGATAAGCGGCTTTGCCGTCTCCCACATGTTTATGTCGGGGTAGAGCTGCCTGCCCACGCCTTCTATTATGACCATTGACTTTTGGAGCAAAAGGAGGTTGGGCTGCAAGGTCATCTTAAACCGCCTTGCCGTGTGGATGAGTTTTGCCAAAAGCATGGCGATGCTTATCTGCTCGAGCGTCCTTCCGAAGATAGGCTCCGAGATGTCGCGCAGGGCCTCTTCAAATTCATGGAGGTCCACGTCGGGCCCTATAAGCCCCATCTCCCGGTGCAGGACCGCCATCCTGAAGTAGTCCTGCCGCACGAAGTAGTAGAGCATGTTGGCGAGGTATTTCCTCATCGGGCGGTCGAGCCTGCCGACTATCCCGAAATCCAGATATATTATCACCCCGTCGTCCCTTACGAAGATGTTGCCGGGGTGGAGGTCCGCGTGGAAGACCCCGAACTCGAAGACCTGCTTAAAGAAGAGTTCGACTCCGTTCGTGGCGATCTTTTTATGGTCGAGCCCTTTCCCCAATATCTTTTCGCGCTCGTCAATGGGCGTGCCGTGCACGCGCTCCATGGTGAGCACGTCGTCCGAGGTGTAGTCCCAGTAGACGCGCGGTATCTGCACGTTTGGGTTTCCCTTGAAGAGATTATGGAAGCGGGCGACGTTGACTCCCTCTACGGAGAGGTTAAGCTCGTTTTCTATCACGCGCTCGAATTCGGCGACCACTTCCTTGGGTCTGTAGCGCTTGGACGCGGGCACGTATTTGCCGAGCAGAAGGGCCACCGTTTTCATGACCGAGATGTCGGCTTCTATTGTCTCCTCTATATCCGGCCTTCTCACCTTGACGGCAACGGGCCGTCCGTCATTAAGGGTTGCGAGGTAGACCTGAGCTATGGAGGCCGAGGCAACCGGGGTTTGGTCAAAGGAGGAAAAAAGCGTGAGGAGCGGGACCTTCAGGGATTTTTCAATGGTTTTTTTAGCGTCCTCGAAAGGGAAGGGCGGGACCATGTCCTGGAGTTTTTTGAACTCATCTATCCAGTCCGGGGGGAGTAGATCCGCCCTCGTTGACGCGATCTGTCCGAGTTTTATGAAGGTGGGCCCAAGTTCCTCAAGGACAAGGCGCACCCTCTCAGGCACGCTCAACCCCGTTCCCTTTCTCCTCCACACGAAGAGCCTCTCGATCGTGGAGAAAAACGGGATGAGTTTAAGCTCTGACACGAATCCGCCGAAGCCGTACCTGATAAGCGTTTTGACTATCTCGTTGAGCCGGCGGATGTTTCTAAGAGTTTGGATGTTCATATATGGTGATGGGATGCGGGAGGCGCAGCTCAGGGTTATGATGAACGCTTCCTTTTCCCCCTCCCCCCTCCCCCCTCGCGGGGGAGATGGGTAACGGATGTAAAGACATACCAAGGCATGTCTTTACGGGTGGGGGCAGCCCTGATACAATCAGGCTTTAGCCCTGATACAGACACAATCAGACCTAAAGGTCTGAGCTACGTGAATTATTTGAAAAACGTAAGTAAATATAAGGATACAGACACAATCAGACCTAAAGGTCTGAGCTACAGCCTGATAACCGATAACCGTCCACCGGTAACCGGCTTATTTTCCGAGCCTTGTCTCAAGCTCCTGCACTATCTTTTCGAGCTTGTCCACCTTTTCCCTCGAGAC
>JACRCC010000092.1 GCA_016234405.1 Deltaproteobacteria bacterium
GCTTTAGCCCTGACAATCTCAGGCCTGAAGGCCTGAGCTACAAGATTAATGCGGCCGGGTGGCAAAATCCTTGACAAAACAAGCGCCGTATCTTAACATGAAAACACTGCGTTCCCACGCCGGAGCGTGGGAACGATAAATAACCGCAACGACCACGCCGGCGTAGCTCAGGGGTAGAGCAACTGATTCGTAATCAGTAGGTCGAGGGTTCAATTCCCCCCGCCGGCTCCACTTCGGAAACGGGTAAATCCAAGTTACGGACGCTGGAGCGTGGGAACGATAATCGGAGAATTTCAATCCTGAATATAGCCCCGCACACCCCCAAAGTCAAGACAATTGTCCCCCAGCGCCGCTTTGGTTTACCCCCAGCGCCGCTTTTCACCGCGCTGCCGCAAAATCTGCACAAACGTCCGCGATGAAAAGTGGTGCTGGGCGCGTCACTTCTTTTTACCATCGCCTTTCTTGCCGTCGGTCTTCTTCTTGGACTTAGCATCCTGTTTTTCGGGGGTATCCTGTTTTTCAGGGGTATCCATCAACAGGAGCAGGTTGTCCACCGGCACATAACCAGGTATGACCTTGCCGTCCGGGAGTATTATGCCCGGGGTGCCGGATATCTCAAGCTCTTGGGCGAGCTTTATGTTTTCATCAACCGCGTTAGTCTCACACTTGGCCTCGGGCAGTTCTTTACCCTCGAATGCGTCGTCAAGCATCTGCGCGGATTTACTGCAAACTATGGCCTTGCTCTTCGCGTAGGCCTGCGGGTGTATGGGGAGCGGAAACATCTTTATGTAAAAGACCGCGTCCGGCCTCTTGGGGAGGGTCTTCTTTATGTCCTGATGGAGCATCTTGCAGTACGGGCAGTCCGGGTCGTCGAAGACGATAATCTTTTTCGGGGCGTTGGGGTCACCCATGACGATGGCATCGCCGAGCGGTATGCGCGACACGTCCACCTTACGCAGCGGCTCCTGCTCGCCTATCTTATCCAACTGGGTCAACTTTATCTGCCCTTCAACAAGATGCTTCTTTGAAAAATCTATGTAGAGCATGATTTTCTTGTTGAACTGCGTGAGCGTCACCTCCCATAACCCCTTTATCTTGGCGGGGCGCACCTCATCCACCGTGATGTTGAACTGGTCGCCCTTTAAGAGTTTTTTCGCCTCGTCCTTCGAGAGGTTGTGGCAGTCGGTGCATTTACCCATGCAGCCAAGCCCCTGAAACGCCGCAGCCTTGTCCGCGGCAAACGACGAGAAACTCATTGCGAATAAAAACGCGGCTGAAAGCAAACCCTTGATTATCATCTCCGTCTCCTTTTGTGCGCCCTGCGGCGCGGTTTCATTCGTCAACCCTTCAAACCCAGCACGTCGAGCATGTCGTATAACCCCGGCTGTTTGCCGTTCACCCAGAGGGCGGCGCGAACCGCCCCGGCTGCGAAGGTTTCCCTCGATGATGCCTTGTGGGTCAGCTCTATCCTCTCGCCCATGGCCGCGAACATCACCGTGTGGTCGCCGACTATGTCGCCGGCCCGGATGCTTTGTATCCCTATCTCATCGGGCGTCCTTTCGCCGATGATGCCCTTTCTCTCGTAGACGGCCACACGCTCGATGTCCCTGTTGAGCGCGCCTGCGACGACCTCGGCCAAACGCGCGGCCGTGCCCGAAGGCGCGTCTTTTTTGTGCCTGTGGTGGGCCTCGATTATCTCGACGTCGTAATCGCGCCCGAGTATCTCGCTCGTCATCTGCGCGAGCTTGAAAAGGAGGTTTACCCCGATGCTCATGTTCGGGGACAGGACTAACGGGAGCTTGAGGGAGACCTCTTTTATCGCGTCCCTCTGGTGGTGGGAAAACCCGGTTGTGCCCATCACCACGGGCTTTTTGAGCTTGACCGCCTCGTCCAATACGTTCATGGCGCACTCAGGGACGCTGAAATCAATTATCACGTCCGCGTTCTTGAATGCAACGGATATGTCCGGGGTTATCCTGACGCCCGCGCGCTCGCCTCCGGCGACGTCTCCCGCGTCTTTATTGAGGAACGTGGAGTCTTCCCTCTCAAGCGCCCCGCTCAAACGGGTGAACTGGTTCACGGCAATCGCCTTGACGATGGCGCACCCCATCCTGCCTGCGGCGCCTGTTATTGCGCAATGTATCATTTTTTCGTCTCCTTGAAATTGAGACGGCCTTCAAATAAGCCCGAAGCCCTTGAGCGTATCTTTTAGTTTGCCCCTGTTAGCGTCATTCATCCCTACGAGCGGCAGCCTGAATTCCTCGCGCATCATGCCCATCATCGAGAGCGCGGTCTTCACGGGCGCGGGGTTGGTCTCCAAAAACATGGCCCTGTGGAGGGGCTGCATCCTGAAGTGCAGTTCCCTCGCCTCCTTGGTCTTTCCGGCAAAATGGAATTTTACCATGTCGGAGACCATCCGCGGCGCGACGTTAGCGGTGACGGATATGACGCCGTGCCCGCCGATGGAGAGGAGCGGCAGGGTCGTAAAATCGTCTCCCGACAAGACGATAAACCCCTTCTTCGACATCTCGATGCAGTCGCTTATCTGCTGGAGGTTTCCGGTTGCCTCTTTTATGCCGATGATATTTTTTATCCCGGACAATCTCGCAACGGTCTCCGGGAGCATGTTGACGCCCGTCCGCCCCGGCACGTTATAGAGAAAAATCGGGATGCCGACCGAGTCCGCCGCGCTCTTGTAGTGCTCATATAAGCCCTGCTGAGTTGGCTTGTTATAATAAGGGGTAATGAGGAGCGCCGCGTCGGCCCCGGCCTTTTCAGCATGCCTCGTGAGCATCACGGTCTCCGCGGTCGAATTTGACCCTGTCCCGGCGATGACCGGCACCCGCTTGGCCGCGGCCTCTATACACATCTCTATCACGGCCTCATGCTCTTCATAAGAAAGAGTCGCGCTCTCGCCAGTGGTGCCGCAGGGCACGAGGGCGTCAATGCCGTTTGCTATCTGAAACTCTATGAGTTTTTTGAACGCCGCCTCGTCAACGGAGCCGTCCTTGAACGGCGTGACAAGCGCGGTCATCGCTCCCGTGAACATCATATCTCCTTTAAACCTCAGCCGTTCCCGTAAAGACCTCGACCGCCGGGCCCGTCATATAGACGCGTCCGTCCTTGGCCCATTCTATCTTGAGGCTGCCGCCCCTTAGCATCACGGTAACCGCGCCTTCGGTAAGACCCTTTAGTTTCGAGGCCACAACCGCGGCGCACGCGCCGGTGCCGCAGGCCAGGGTCTCTCCGGCGCCGCGCTCCCAGACGCGCATCTTCACGCGCCTTGAATCAATCACCTGCGCGAACTCCACGTTTGTCTTATTCGGAAATACGCGGCTCGACTCGATTATCGGCCCGTACTTCCCAACCGGAAACTCGTCTACGTTCTCGACGAAGATAACGCAGTGGGGGTTACCCATCGAGACGCAGGTTATATTAAAGACCGTGTCGTTTATCGCAAGCGGACGGTCAATAATCCTGCCCTCGTAAATGGTGGGTATCTTGAGGCCGTCGAGTATGGGTTCTCCCATGTCAACGGCCACGAGGCCGCCTGTTTTTCTCGGCCTTATGACGCCGGCAAGCGTTTCTATCTCAAGGGTGTCTTTCTTGGACAACCCCCGCGTCCAGATGTAGTTAGCCAAACACCTGATGCCGTTGCCGCACATCTCCACCCTTGCGCCGTCGCCGTTATATATGTCCATCCTGAAGTCGGCCTTCTTGGACTTTTTGAGTATCAGGGCCTGATCAAAGCCGACGCCGAACCTCCTGTCCGAGGATTTTTTTATAATGCCTTTGAGTCCCGGTATCTCCTTTTTCATGCAGTCGAGCACGATAAAGTCGTTTCCGAGGCCGTGCATCTTGGTGAATGTCAGCTTCATCTTGCCGTTACTTCCCCTTCCTGCCCTTAATGAGTTTTTCGCCGCGCACGAGGTCGGATAGTTTTTCCCGCTCCCGTATCACATGAAACCTATTGCCGTCGGCCATCACCTCCGCGGCCCTCGGCCGCGAGTTGTAGTTGCTCGACATCGAGAAACCGTAAGCCCCGGCGCTCATTACGGCCATAAGGTCTCCGGGTTTTGGCTTCGGGATAATGCGGTCCTTGGCGAGAAAATCCCCTGATTCGCAGATGCCTCCGACCACGTCCGCGGTTATCTCGGAGGCGCCAATGTCTTTTACGGGCCTTATCGCGTGATAGGAGCCGTATAAAGACGGGCGGGCCAGATCATTCATCGCGGCGTCCACGATTACGAAGTTCTTCTCCGCGCCTTGCTTCATGTAGACGACCCGTGTTACGAGGATGCCCGCGTTGCCGGCTATGGCCCTGCCCGGCTCAAATATGAGCGTTACGCCGAGGCCCTTTGTAGCCTCTATGACGGCCTCTGCGTATCTGCTCGGGTGCGGCGGCTCTTCCGTGTCATAGGTGATGCCGAGGCCTCCGCCCATATCCAAATATTTTATATCAAGCCCTTGCCCGCGTAAAGAGGAAAGAAGTTTTTTCGTCTTTGCAAGGGCGTCAATAAACGGCTCGATTTTCGTCAACTGAGAGCCTATGTGGCAGTCAATGCCAACGGGCACGATATTTTTGAGGTTGTTCTTCGCATAGACGTACTCCTTCATCGCGGCAACCGGCTCTATGCCGAACTTGTTTTTCTTGAGGCCCGTGGAGATGTAGGGATGCGTCTGCGGGTCCACGTCAGGGTTTACGCGGATGGCGAATGCCGCTTTTTTCTTGAGCCTCTTGGCCGTTGCGTCGAGCGCGCGAAGCTCCTGAGGGGACTCGACGCTGAACATGAGGATTTTATTTTTAAGCGCGTATTCGATTTCATCCGTTGTTTTTCCAACGCCTGAGAATACTATCTTGCGCGCGTCGGCGCCGGCCTTTAACGCCCTGTAGAGTTCCCCGGCAGAGACGATGTCAAAACCGCCGCCCTCCTGCGCGAAGGTCTGCAAGACCGCGATGTTGGAGTTCGCCTTGACCGAGTAGCAGATAAGGTGCGGGACGGTCTTAAACGCCGAAGTAAAGGCGGCGTAGTGCCGCATTAACGTCTTATGGCTGTAGACGTAAACGGGCGTGCCGGTCTTTTTCGCTATCTTTTCTATTGATACGCCCTCGGCAAAGAGGTTTTTGTTTTTATAGGTGAAGAAATGCATGAATTAAAAATCTCCAAAGAAGTTTCTTAGGATTACGCATATCCGTCAAACTCCTCGCCCAGTCTTTATCGAAAAGCTCTGCCGCTTTCCGGGTGGAATATCTCGAACTTGGTCGTGTGCGAATATGCGGCCGTCACCCCGTTGCCGGTGCGGATGTATTTACTCTTTCCGGAGAGAAGGTCGTGCCCGAGGATCGGGGCGATGGAAGCCGGGATGCGCATTCATCCGCTCCGGTATCCACTATGCCGTGCGTCCTGTAACTTTTTCCGGTATGAGGATTTACTATCCTGACTGGCAGAATGGGGCGCGCAACGCCGCTGCCGAAATAACTGAATGGACAGTCTCTTATAGGCATCAGTAGATATGGACAAGGTCTTTTTCAGGAACGTAAAAAACGACAGGGTCTTCTGCGCCCGCGGCCCTGGCGTCGTTATAGACCTGCACCGGGTCGTCGCCGCTGCATACGGCCTCTTTTTCCTGAAAAGACCGCGTGGCAACGTATTTGCCGCTGTACTTCTCTATGTTATTCAGCAGTACATTGATCATTTTTCAATTGCTTTGTTTCAATTAAAACTTTTTATGCCTCAAGGTGTCAAGACAATTTCATGCCGTTTCCGGCCCTCTCCTCCGGCGGGTGCGGCGGCGCCTTTTTGCCGCAGGAATAGGCAAAGGTCAGCGCAAAGGTCAGGAGCATCAGAAATAAAACCGTCTTTCTCATTATTCCTCTACCTCAGCAGCACCCCTTTTTAATCTCGGCCTTCGCGTCCTTGAGACGTTTTGCGACTTCCGTGACGGCCGTGCCGCCGTGTATCTTCCTCGAATTCACGGAGCGTTCTATCCTGACCGCGCCTTTGATATCCGGCCCGAACTCTTTTGAAAACCCTTTCCACTCGACCGTTGTGAGGTCTTCGAGCGTTTTACCCCTGTTGATGCAATGCGCGACAACCGCGCCCACGACCCCGTGCGCGTCCCTGAAGGGCACGCCCTTTTTCACGAGATAATCGGCGGCGTCGGTGGCGTTCAAAAAACCGGACTTTGTGGCCTCCCTCATCGCGTCTTTATTTACCTTCATGGTCTTTAACATCGGCGCAAAGACCCTGAGCGCGCCCTTTACCGTGTCTATCGTGTCAAAGAGCGGCTCTTTGTCTTCCTGCATGTCTTTGTTGTAGGCGAGCGGCAGACCCTTCATCACGGTGAGGAGCGCGACGAGGTTCCCGTATACCCTGCCGGTTTTTCCGCGCGCAAGTTCGGCCACGTCGGGATTTTTTTTCTGCGGCATGATGGAAGAACCCGTGGAGAACGCATCGGACAATTCTATAAAACCAAATTCCTGAGATGCCCAGAGTATAATCTCTTCCGAGAGCCTCGAAAGGTGCATCATCATAATCGCCGCGGTCGAGAGAAATTCCACGGCAAAGTCCCTGTCGCTCACCCCGTCAATGCTGTTGTCCGTTATCCTTGCAAAACCAAGCTCCATTGCGATAACCCTCCTGTCGAGGTTATATGGGCTTCCCGCAAGCGCGCCGGAGCCGAGCGGCATGGCGTCCGTCCTTTTGAGGCAATCAAAAAATCTCTCCGTGTCCCGCGTGAACATCTCGTAATACGCAAGCAGGTGATGCGTCAAGTAAACCGGCTGCGCCCTCTGAAGGTGCGTATAACCCGGCATTATTACGCCGAGATTTTTATCGGCAACCTCGACGACGGACGCCTTGAACTTATGAAGGAGCCAGACTATCTCGCGTATCTGGTCTTTGAGATAGAGCCTCACGTCAAGCGCGACTTGGTCATTCCTGCTCCTGCCCGTGTGGAGTTTGCCCCCGAGCGGGCCTATCTTTTCGGTGAGCCGTTTTTCAACGGCCGTATGTATGTCTTCCGGCGTAAAGCGGAACTTGCCGGATGTTATTTCCCTTTCAACGGCCTTGAGACCTGAAATAATCCGGGCAGCCTCATTCTTAGTGAGGACGCGCGCCCTTTGAAGCGCCCTTGTGTGCGCGATTGAGCCGAGGATGTCGAACTTGTAGAGCCTCTTGTCAAATGAGATGGAGGCGTTGAACTCGTCAACGAGTCTGTGCGTAGTCTTTTTAAACCTTCCTGACAAAAGTTTTTTAGTCATCGGCTGCCACCCCTTCCATTATAGCCGCATAGAGGAGCGGAAACATTATCTCGTGGTGTCCCGTGAGCCGGTACCCGGCCCCGCCCTTGCTCGTCGGCCTTCGGACCACGTTGGTCAAAGGCCGGTAGTGCTGGATGAAATCCATGTTCACGGTCGTAAACTTCTCCACCTTGTGCCCGAGATTTCTCACAAGCGTAATGGCCTTCAAAAAGACCTCGGGCAGTATCACGGCAGAGCCGACGTTCATATAGACACCGCCTTCGAGCGAAGCCACAATCGCCGCAAACGTCTGAAAATCCCTCATCGTCGCCAAGCCCGTTGCAGCGCCGTCCATCGAGGGGTGTATGTGGAGAATGTCGGTCCCGAGCGCAACGTGCACCGTAACCGGAATATCGAGCCGCGCCCCTGCGGCAAGTATGCTCTTGTCTTTATAAGGAAACTTCGATGCCGCGAGCATCTCTCCGACGGCCCTGCCCAACCCCATTTTCACGCCTTTTTTTATTGCGGTATTGACGAGCCTTCCGGTCTCCTCGGCCATGCCGAACTCGCCACTGCCGATTACCGCGTCAACGTCTTCCGAGGTGCACCCGGCGTAGGCCGTCTCGAAGTCGTGCACCACGCACGCGCCGTTCATTGCAACGGCGGCGATGACGTCGGCCTCCATAAGGGCGATTATAAGCGGAGACAGCCCCACCTTTATCACGTGGCCGCCCATGCCGAGTGCAACGGTTTTGCCGGTCTTGTGCGCCTTGACGACGGCGGATGCAATGGAGATGAGGTCTTTGGCCGCAAGGATGTCCGGCAAGCCGTCGAGAAATTCCTTTACGGATGCTCCGCTCCGGGGCGGACGGGCAAATGCCTCCACCCGCACCTTGCTCTTCCGGTTTTTGATGGAGTATGTCTTGAGGCCTTTTGAGGAAATCGGTTTAAACCTCATCGCTTAGACCTTTGGATGGGAGGCCAATCCCCCCTGAAACAGGATGTGGTCAACGAGTTCGCAAAGTATATGGCAGACCGTGATGTGCACCTCTTGTATGCGCGCGGTCGTCTTTGATTCAACGTTAAGGACGATATCGGTCTCTTGGGCGAGTCTGCCTCCGCCCTTGCCGGTGAGCGCGACTGTCCTTATGCCCATACCCTTGGCGGCCTCCACGGCCTTCAATATGTTCGGAGAGCCGCCGCTCGTGGAGATGGCAAGGAGTATGTCGCCCTCTTTGCCGAGCGCCTTTATCTGCTTTGAGAATATCTGGTCGAATGAATAGTCGTTGCCGATGGAAGTTATGTTCGAGGTGTCGGTAGTGAGGGCGAGCGCCGGCAGCGGAGGGCGCTCTATCTCGAACCTGTTGATGAATTCCGCGGCGAGGTGCTGCGCGTCCGCGGCCGAGCCGCCGTTGCCGATGATGAAGAGTTTCCCGCCGCCCTTAAAACACTCTGCGGTCTCCTGCGCGAACTGGACGATAAGGGAGATGTTCTTTTTGGTAAGGAACCTCTCCTTCGTCTTCATGCTGTCGTTGAACGATCTGGTTATTATGTCAGCGCCCATAACGCTCCTTGTCCCGCAAACCGGCCTACGGTCAACTGCAAATCCGTTTCTTGAACAAACTTATAAATTTAACTCGTCCTGAGAAGGCCCTGGCCCCCGCTTTATGGGAGTTGTAATTTTAGGGAAAGCCTTCAAGGTTATCGGTATGTAATCTATCTGCTCAGGCTTTGAAGAAATAATGAAAAATTGTTTCAAATAATCCCAATCATCGTCTCTTAGCGTGGCAATATTGTTCAGATAAAAACTGACCCATGCGTCGCCAATCTTTGAGTAACCTTTCTCACGGGATAATTTTGAGGAAGTAATCTCGGCATAATCCTTGTCAAGCTCAAAACCGATATAATTTCTACCGAGTCTCCTTGCGGCGAGCGCGGTCGTGCCAGTGCCCATAAAAGGATCCAAGACGATATCTTGCTCATCCGTAGACATCAAGATGAGCCTTTCCAGCAAATGAATCGGCAATTGACACGGGTGCTCGTCTCTGAATTTATTGTGCTTTATTCTATGGATATCGGTCCAGACATCTGAGACAAGTGGGCCGAACGGATGCAGAATTGGCTTTTTACCGCCGTAATCTTTTATCAAATAAGCGCTTTTCCGTTCCCTTTTATGCGGATGGCGAACCTCATAAAATTTAAGCGCCTTTGCTTTTTTAGCATAAAACAGTATCCCGTAATGTGCAGGCTGCAGGGTCTTACCCATTGGCATAGTAGAGGCATCCCACGCAATCCAATGTTTAAAATCTGCAATCTTATTTAGGAAAGCGGCATAATAGGTCAACCATTTCGGAATATTATGCAAAAAAATCGCCCCTGACGGTTTTGTAACACGAACCATCTCGGCAATCCATAACTCGCACCAACTAAGATATTCCTGTAACTTCAACCCATCTTTATAGGTATTGTAACCCTTTTTCAGGTTAAAGGGCGGGTCGGCAAAGGTCATATCAATGCTCTCGTCAGGGATATTTTTTAATAACCCCAAACAATCGCCCTGAGTTATCTTATTCAAATACTTGTCAAGCATTTTTTATCTCACTTGCCAAAAAATTCCGAAAACGTAAGATTTCGGTCTTATGGAAGGTGAAGACATCATCATATGCCGCTACCATCCTAAGTAGATCAGCCTTTCGGACATACCACCCTATGCCATCAACAAAACCGATGAACTTCGCATTAGGGTAGTATTTCTTGAGCAATCTATTGATGCCTACTTCGGTTTTGGCCTTATCCCCTTGCCCAGATGAAGTGGTAACCAAAAACGAACACTCGATGATCACCTGTGGTTCTGACTTGCTTGGAACTATAAAATCCATAGTTCGCTTTGTAGCCTTCTCTTTTCTAAACAGTTCGGTCAAATCTCCTTTTTCATAGCTTATCCCCATTTCATCCAAAAGAGCCTTGATCAAAGTCTCTGGATTATTGTTGCTTTGACCTGAGTAAGAGCCTTTCTCTTTATATCTTACCAATGTGTCAATCATAGCCGCGGCATCAAACCGCAGCTTTGAAATGCTAAGCTTTTTTAATTCAAACAACGGCAGCGTATCAGCAAGAAATGGTATCGTGGAACCTTCAAAAAACAGATTTACGATACCTTTTCTAAAATAGACATCGGCAGCGATAAGTTTTGTAATCTTGCTGTCAGACCATTCTTTAACATCTATAACGTCTTCAGTTTCAGCCCATTTACGCTTGTAAATCAACTTCGACAATTCACCGTCGTCAGCAACCCTGACGACCGTAATCAACCTTTTGAGGTATTCTCTATCTGATTTTTCAAAACAAGCAAGGTGTCTTTTATGGCATTTAGATGACTTTCATACTTTTCTTGAAAAACAGCGTCATAAAAATAAAAGGTGTTCCTGTCAATGACCGTCTTAAATTTCTTGGATTTGTCGTTCACCACGTTCATCCTTTTATGTTTTGATGATAACTTCCGCCGAAAATAGTGTCAAGGTTTTTCAAGCGCTCGCGCCGCAAAAATCCCGTTGCATGGCGCGAAATAGTTGACGTTACCCCGGCCGCCCGGCTAAATCAGGAACTTGCCGTTTTTCTGTATCGTCCTGCCGTCGAGCAATATTGCCCCGCCCTTCCTTAAATCCTTTATCATGTCCCAGTGTATGGCCGAGACGTTCTTTCCTCCGGCCTCTTCGTAAGAGCGCCCAACGGCCAGATGCACGGTGCCGCCTATCTTTTCGTCAAAGAGTATGTCCTTGGAGAACTTTTGGATGCCGTAGTTAACGCCTATGCCGACCTCGCCGAGGTAGCGCGCTCCCTTGTCCGTGTCGAGCATCGTGATTAGAAACTTCTCGTTCTTGTCCGCAACCGCGTCAACGACACGGCCCTTGCTGAACCTTAGCCTTATGCCCGTAACTTCCCTGCCCTGATATATCGCGGGCATCTCGTAAAAGATATGCCCCTCGGCTGAATCCTCCACAGGCGACAAAAATACCTCTCCATCAGGCATGTTCCTCTCGCCGCAGCACGGGATGGCCTTTCTGCCCTTTATGCTGATCTTCAAATCCGTATCCTTGCCGACTATATGAATTTCTTTGGCCCTGTCCATGGCGTTTTTGAGCTTCTCCTCCTTGCGCCTTACCGCCATCCAATCAATGTTGGTTGCATTGTAGAGGAATCGCTCGTATTCCTCGAGGCTCATGTCAGCCTCCTGCGCCAGCGCGTTAGTGGGAAAATTGCACAGCACCCACCGCGTTTCGTTGACTATGACCTCGCTTATCGGGCGTATGACCTTGCTCCTTGCGGCTATGCGCTTGGGGTCTACGTTAGAGAGCGCCTTTTTATTAGAGGCCGCCCTTATCGTTATCGCGCAGTCAATGTTTTTGGCCTCAAAGAGTTTTGTCTTGGGAAAATTCCGTATCTGGTCGTCATTGGCGTAATCATAGAAGATATTCGAGGTCTCCTCGAATGCGATGGAGGCCGTGGGATGGGCTCCGGCCTTCATCACCTCTTTGTAGACCTCGAGGACGAGAGGCTTTGCGAGTTCGCTCGAGGCGCTTATAAGAACGCGGTCGCCCTTTTTTACGCGCGCTGAGTGCCGGACGAGAATCTTTGCAAGTTTTTCCACCCTTGGATCGGACATACCACCTCCATCGAAAATTTTAATCAGCCTCGAATTTTTTCCCCTGCCAAGTCCGCCTCTCGGCCATGAGCTTTTTTATCCTCTCGATAATCATAAACTTGTTGGCGCCCCATCGCGGGGCGTCGAGGAACCGCGCCGGCGAATCGCCGCAAAGCCTGTGAACTATCGTCCCGGGGCGCAGGAGTTCCAAGGAGTCTACCACGAGGTCCGCGTATTCTTCAAGCGCGAGGGGACTAACCTCACCTTTCTCGTAGAGGGCGTGCAGGGCCGTGCCCTTCAATATCTGGAGCTGGTGAAACTTGACGCCCCAGACGTTGACCCGGTTCAAAAACCTCACGGTATTCAAGACCGAATCCCTCCCCTCGCCGGGCAGGCCGATTATCACGTGGCCGCAGACGTCAATCCCCGCGGACATGGCGCGCTTGGCCGCCTCCTCAAAATCCTTTACCGTGTGGAGTCTATTGAGCCGCTCAAGGGTTGCGTCGCTTGCGGATTGTAAACCGAGTTCGAGCCAAAGGTCTTTTTTTCTCTTTATCTCGGAGAGGACATCTATCGCGTCAGTCTCCAAGCAGTCGGGTCTGGTCGAAACGGCGATTGCCGCGACGTCAGGGTGGGCCGTCGCCGGGCCGTATATCCCTCTCAAGACCGGCGCGGGCGCGTAGGTATTCGTGTTTATCTGAAAATAAGCGATGAATTTGTCGGCCTTGTGGCGCTCCCTAACATACCTTATACCGGCAGAGAGCTGAGATGAAACGTCCAAGCCAACGGGTAATCCCTTTGGCAGCAGCGCCGAGGATTCGCAGTAGATGCACCCGTCAACCCCTTTGGCGCCGTCCCTGTTGGGGCATGTAAATCCCGCGTTGATGCTGACCTTAAAGACCCTGCACCCGTAGCGTTCCTTGAGGTGCGCGGACAATGCGTTATAAGGCCTCGGTATCGTGAGGTTCGCGTTCATAAGTTTTGGCTGCCTGAACAACAAATTAAAATTTAACGGATGCCCCTTTACACCTTGGCGCCGAACTGTTAAAATCTAAAAATGGCGGCAAGAAAAAAATACGGCTCGGATGCCGTTAAAAACGCGAGGCTCATCTCATGGGAGAATCCGAATCCCGAACGGGACTACACCATCGAGATAACATTCACGGAATTTACCTGCGTATGTCCACGCTCAGGCTACCCGGACTTCGCAGCGATAAAGATAGTCTACACGCCGGATAAAAAAGTCGTCGAGCTTAAATCCGTAAAACTCTATCTCAACTCGTTCCGGGGTTGTGCCATATCCCACGAGGCCGCCGCGAACCGTATCTTCAACGAACTCGCAAGCCTCCTTAAACCGCGCTCGCTTGAGGTTACCGGGGATTTCAACGTGAGGGGCAACGTGAAGACCGTCATAAAGGTTACCCTGTAGCCTGATACCCTCGGATACACGGAAGACAACGACTACCCCGCTTTTTCACCCGGCCAATCCCTTCTGCTCCATAAATATTCGCAGCACCTCAATGGCGTCAGGGTTGTCGGGGCAAGCCTCCTTCACCGAGTTTATGTCTTTTTTGGCCCTCCATATTATGTCAAATGCCTTGAAGAGATAACTGCCGCCGTAATTTCTGTAATAGGCCATCCCGCGCTCAGCCATGACGCCCTCCCGCAAGAGCGCGTCCTCTATTATATAACTGTCGTCCGTTTTCGCCGCCGCCAATGCCTCTGCCGCGGCCTCCATAATCCTCCCCTTATTCAAATGCTCTCTTGCCGCGATAAAATGAACCTCAACGTTAACGGGGTAGGAGGACACGGACAACCTTAGATGCTTCTCCGAAAGACCCGACCCCGGATGAAAATCTTCGTGCACGCCGGACAACGTTAAATGATACCACGGATTAACGGGGGTAAGCTCGACTGCCTTCTCAAGATTATAAACGGCCTTTGCATATAACGCGCCGGCGTCAAGGCCGGTTGCCGCTGCGCCCGTTGACCCTTGCGCGCCCCCGGCATGAGACACGGCCTCATTCCATCTTGCAAGGGCGGCGTATATGCCGGCGGCATCCTTATAATAAACCGCCCGGTTCTTCGATATATACGACGCCGTCTCAAGGCGTCCAGCGGCCTCCAGATAATCCGGCGCAGTCTCAATGGATATCGGTTTGGAGTCCGCGTAGTCCGTAGTCCGATCATCAATGGCCGAATAAGCGGTGAACCAATAATACTCGGAGACAAGACCCTTCACCGGGAAGAACGCAAGAAAGGCGGGGATGAGAACGGCTGCGGCAGAGAGCATATAATTGCGCCCTTTGCCTCGCGGCGCGGCCTCAGCATCAGGCTCGCCTTCTGCCCCAATTCTGCCCGGCACGTTGAAAAGCGTCGCGTAGGTCGCCGCCGCTATGACGGTGAGCGTCATGGCGTTTGCCGGGATGCGCATGTTGAAATCCGTTAAAGAGTGGACGGCTAAAGCAACGCATGAGGTCATCCCGCCGAGGGCCGTACATTTTACAAATCCGCCGTGCCTTGTGCGCCACTTCTTGATTGTAACGTAAAAAAAAAGGACTATCAGAACGGCAACTGCAGCCGCGCCAAGCGCCCCTGTCTCACACGTCAGTTCCACGTAGTCGTTTTCGGCGTGCTCGAACGTTACAAGAGGGTGTTTTGACTGGTAGAGCCTGTAAACCGATTGGAACGCGCCAAGCCCAATGCCCGTAACGGGAAAATTCCGCCACATCCCGATTGAATCGGCCCATACGTCGAGTCTTTGTATCCTATCTATGTTCGTGACCTCTACGAACCTGCTCTCAAGCCCCGTCCAGCTCATAAATAGGACGAAGGCGAGCATAAAGACGGCTGCAAGCGCCGCCGCTTGCCCGCCTCTTTTAAGCGACTTCCTTGACGAGGCGAGCGCCGTGAAGAAAACCCCGGATGATACAAACCCCAAAACGCCGCCGCGCGAAAGCGTAGTGAAGAGCGCGGAAGAGAGCATCATTGCCGCCAATGAATACAAGACCACCGGCGCAAACTCGGCCCTTGTCGAGAACTCCGCAAACCTTTTGATTATTCCGTTTGCGCGAAGGCCCGCGTTAGAGTACTTGTAGAGCGCGAAGCCTAATGTTAGAGGTATCGCAAGCTCCATGTACCCGGCGAAATGGTTTCTATTGACATACGGCCCGAATATGCGCGATGCGCGCGAGGACAACTCGGGTCTCAGCGGATAAAACCAGTAGAGACTTCCGTTCCACGTCATCTTTTGA
>JACRCC010000016.1 GCA_016234405.1 Deltaproteobacteria bacterium
AGGCACGGGTGGAAGCGCGTCAACTCCTTAACGGCTCATGTAGAATCCACTGCGCCGCGGCAGCCAACGACAACACGGTCTCTCTCGGAGGCATCACTGGAGATAAACTCACGGCAAAACATCGCTCTACGACCTCGAGTGAGCCGATAAGAACGCTCGACCGCAAAGGCAAAAAAACAAGGTCGTATTCATGGGTTTACTTGAAATCAAAACCGGACGACTTAACGAAGGGGACATTTCCGCTTTGCGCTTAAGGGGACGTTTTGACTTTGCTGCGACATAGGCGCAAGAGAGCCTGAAGTTGAATATCATCTCATGCGGGAAATGGGCTGGCGACGAGTGGAGGGAGGAAGGGCTGAAGGCTTTCAGAAGGGCGATAGAAAAGAACATGGATGCCCATGTTGAGAGGAGTCGCCTTGATGCGTTGAGCGGCACTCACAAGCGGCGTCTCAAAAACGTCTACCGTTGTTATATTATAGTTGTTATACCTTATACGGTCACTGTCCGTTGAACGACGTGGGCGGCTTACTTTTTAGCATCTGGCCCCACGACCGCAAGCGTATAGGCGTCGAGGGTAAGATACTTGGATGCGACCCTCGATATATCGTCTGCGGTTACCGCTGAAATCTTTTCGTGGAACTTTTCGTCAAATGCGTAGCCGAGTCCGTATAGCTCGTTGTTGGCCATGTTGGACGCCTTGCTCGACACCTCCTGAAGCGCAATCTCGTAGCCTCCGATGATGGAGTTCTTTGCCCTCGTTATCTCGGCCTCGGTTGCCTTCGCGCTTGAAATCTCCCTCAATTCGTTTAAGACAGCGGCTACGGCCATGTCTTTTTTCTCGGGGGCAACGGCGAGATAGACTGCGAATACACCCCTGTCCTTGCCTTCTTTAGAGACCGCATGGAGGGAATAGGCAAGGCTCTTTTTGTCTCTGAGGTTTATGAAGAGCCTTCCGCCCTGACCCGCGAGTATCTCGGTCATTACCTTTAAGGGGTAGGAGTCATCGTCTCCTATTGCCGCGCCGTGAAATCCTATGGCGATATGGGTCTGCTCCTTAACTGCCTTTTCAGCAGTCGTGCGGATGCCCTTATGCTCCGGCTCCGCGGGAGGGGCAGAGATGTCTTCGGCCGCTTTGTTGAAGTCCTTGAAAAGTTCCCTGACTTTTTTTATTGCGTAGTCCTTATTGACGTCTCCGGCTATCGTGAGCACCATCCGCTGGGGCGCAAAAAATCTTTCGTAGTGTCTCAGGATGTCTTCGCGCTTGAGAGAATTTACGGTCTCAACCGTGCCCAAGACCGGCATCCCGTAAGGATGGGTCTTGAAGAGTTCCTTGTACATCAGCTTGAACGTGTATCCGGGCAGATAATCGGCCTGCCTTGCGATGGCCGAGGCCACGTCGCTTTTTAATTTCACCACTTCATCATCGGGGAAGGACGGATTTAGGAGCACGTCCGCGAATATTTCCATGCCCCGGTCAAAGAAACGCGAGAGGAATTTGCCTGACGCCCCAGTCGAGTTCCAGCCCGAAAAACCGTCAACGCCACCGGCGAGATCCTCGACGTCCCGCGCAAGCTCAAGCCGATTTCTTTTTTTTGTCCCTTTGGAGAGCATCGCAGCCGTGAAGTTCCCGATGCCGTTGTTCTTCGAGTTCTCGAACCTTAGCCCTCCGGGGAAGGCGGCGTAGACGGCGAAGGTCGGGTTGGCGTGAGTCTCCTTTACAATAACCGTGATGCCGTTTTCGAGCCGTGTCTTGGTGACGTTGCTTGGCGTGATGTTTGAAAGCGTAAACTCCGCGCGGGCGCGCTCCTCATACCCTTTTACGGCCTTTGCGAGCGTATCTTTGGTTACGTTTTCCCTTTCGGATTCCGGCACGACTGCGGCTATCGTCATCGCCGATGACACAAGATACTTCGAGACCACGGCCTTGATGTCTCCCGCGCTCACGCGCCTTACGCCTTCTACGTATTTTCCTTCATACTCTACGTCCCCGAAATTTGATTCAAAATGTCCGAGTTTCGACGCGCTCCCGTCCATGGTTTCGCGCGCGTAGACGAACTCGCTTTCTAAATTGAGTTTGGCCTTTTCAAGCTCGTCGTATGCAGGGCCTTCCGTTGCGAGCCGCTCGATTTCACTGAGGGCCGCGTATACTGCCCTATCCGTGTTTTTTGCGTCGAGTATGGATGTTATGAAAAAAAGACCGGGGTCTTTGATGGACATGGCGTAAGCGGATATGCCGTAGACGATAGAGTCCTCCATCTTGAGCTTTTTGTAGAGCCTCGAGCTCTCTCCGCCTCCGAGTATCGCCGCCGCCGCGTCAATTGCGGCAACGTCGGGGTCTTTAAGAGAAGGGATATGGAAGGCGAGGGCGAGTTGGGGCTGCTTTATGTTTTTTTCCACGACAACGGCGTTGAGTTTCTTTTGCTCGGGTTCCTTAGGTCTTTTTTGATGAGGGTCTTTCGCGGGCTTGAACCCGGCAAACGCGCCCCGCGCGGCTTTAATGGCCGCGTCCGCGCTAACGTCGCCCGCTATCACAAGCGTCATGTTGTTCGGTATATACCACCTCTTGAAAAATGCAAGCATGTCGGGCCGCTTGAAACCGGAGACGACTTCCCTATAGCCGATGACGGGGCGTCTGTACGGGTGCGTGGAATACGCGGCGCCGAAGACCATTCGGTAGAGGCTCCGGCCCGGGTCGTCTTCGTTCATGCGAATCTCCTCGATGATAACCTCAAGTTCTTTTGCAAGCTCGTCTTTGTCGAAAGAAGAGCGCTGCACGGCGTCCGCCATAACGTCGAGGGCAGTCGCAAAATGCCTTGAAGGGACGGTAACGTGATAGACGGTGTGGTCGAAGGATGTGTATGCGTTTATGTCTCCTCCGAGCGATTCTATCTCCCCGGCTATCTCGCCGATCTTTCTCCTCTCCGTGCCCTTGAACAGCATGTGCTCGAAGACGTGGGATATGCCGGCCTCTTTTTCTCCCTCATCCGCGCTGCCCACATTAACCCACACCTGTATGGCCGCGACAGGGGCCGAGTGGTCTTCTTGAATTATCACGGTGAGGCCGTTTGCGAGTTTGGTTTTTTGCGGCTCGCCTTCTTTTGCGTATGTTGGCGGCGCGAGATTGAATGTCAGAATCAAGAATAATACAATGAAACGCGAAATGCGTTGACGCGGCATTATACAAAACCTCCGGAGCGGGGGTATAGCCCCCTTCGATATAGCGTGTCTCTTAGCATAGACTAAAACAGCGGATTTTTCAACCGCAGCCCGTCATCGCATCTTTCCATGCGGCATCCGTCATGGGAGGCGAGTAAACGCGCCTCTCTCCAATTCGTTCCCTGATGTATCCGATGCGCTCCCGCGTTACCGGATGGGTCGAGAGGTAAGCGAGGGCAGAAGACGTGTTGCCGTAAGTCTTTTCAATCGTCTTGAAAAATTCGATTAGGCCTTCCGGGTTTACACCCGCGCGCTGCAAGAGGTCTACGGCGCGCTCATCGGCATCCTGCTCATGTATTCTGGTGTACCTGAACGCGCCTATCGCGTGGACTAACCCGGCAACCCCGGACGTATCGCCCGTGATGACCGCCATTATCATCTGCGTGGAGAGATTCTCGAAGATGCTTTTTGTGGCGTGTTTTCTGAAGACGTGCTGCATCTCGTGGGCCATGACGCCGGCAAGTTCATCCGAGTTTTTCGCCGCCTTCAGGAGGCCCGTGAATATGACGATATGACCGCCGGGCGCGGCAAATGCGTTTACCATCGGGTTTTTTATAATGTGTATCTTGAACTTGTAGGGGTGTGGGAGGGGATTACCCCCTTGGGCTGCGCGGTTTAAAACCTCAAGGAGGTTCTCAACCTGCTCCGTTGTTTTTTCGTTCGCGCAGTTTTCATGTCCGGTCGTGAATTGCGCCACGAGGTTTGCGCCCAACTTTTCTTCCCATGACGGGGTAACGGCGTCCGCGGCATAGGACGCAAGCGCTGGGATGCCCCAGAGGTAAAGAGCGGCGAGCGCGGCTGCTGCGCCTGCGGCCGCAAAAGGCATCCATATAGGCAATACGGAGCGGGTCTTGGAGGTTTTGAAGCGGGACGCCTCGGCCGGGGCGGTCTTAAGTAAGTCTTCGATAAACGCCCGTTCGTTTACACTGAAGGCTTCCGTGCCGCGCTCTATCCTAACGGGTTCGCCTTCGTAAAAGCCCTGAGTTTGGAGAACCTCGGAGATCCTCCAATCAAAAGACGAGCCGTCCTCCCGCGTGAGCCGCATGGAGTGAGGCGTAATCGTTACGAAGATGGCGCTGCGGCTTGCGGTCTTGCCGTCGTAGTAATATCCCTGCCATCTCCGCTCCATATCTACATGGCCAGATCAACGTCGAGATGATCGGCAACGCCTTCGCCTATTGCGGACGCCGTGCCTGATGTTTGAAGAACTTTGTCAAAGTCGCCTTTGCCTTTTAGCATGAGGTTTCCAAAAGTATAGTTCATCGTGCGCACGACAGTCCACGGGTAAGCTATGCCGAGGGTAACGCCCGTGATGAGCGTGTTTACAAAATAAAGGACGAAAAGAGACCCGCCGGTAATCGTTGATTTGAAACTAATGTCTTGGAAGGTGGTATGCTCCCAGTCATAGCGCGCGAGTTTGGCCTTGAGCCAGAGGGCGTAGATGCCGAAAGTGATAACGATGAGAAAATATCCGAGCAGGAATGTCTTGAGCAGTTCCTTGCCTTTGCCCGTGTATTTGAAGTTCACTGAACCGAAGCCGGTATTACCCCTCCAGAACATTTGTTTTTTCGCGTAGAACCACGGGTAATAGACGCCGAAGGTGAAGATGGTGAGCAGATAACCGAGTGCGTATATCTTGAGGCTTTCCTTCCAGTCTCCCGTAAAGGAAAATCTCACGCCCCGCCATACCGACCTGTTTGCGCGGTAGCGTCTTGAGAAAACGAGCAGAGGCGGGATGACTGCGCCAAGGTATGGATAAACAAGAAATACGAATGCAAAGTTTACGAACTGGCCGAGTTTCTGAAGAAGGAATACCGGCCCGAAGAAGATTATGCCGCCGAGGATTAATCCTTTAAAAAGTTCCCGCCCGGTGCCCGTGTAATTAAATCTCTCGCCGAGCAGCGCCGTGTGGCTGTAGAGGTATTTGCGAAGTTTTACCTTTCCCCACGGCCGGTAAATTCCAAACGTTATTATGAAAAGGAGGATGTTTACGAGGTATATCTTGAATAACTCCGCGCCAACGCCGTGAAATACGAGATTGTAAGGGAGATCGGGGAATTCAATTTTCTCCGCGCTTGCGTATTTTCCCTGCGCGGGTTTGGGGGGAGGAGCCGCGGCAGCGGATACCGGCGGCGCAACGGATGGTTTTACGTCATTGGAAGTTTTTGTAAACGGAAACAGGGTGGCGCACTTGGGACATTTTATCTCTTTAACGCCGGAGGGTATCTTTGCCGGGTCAATGTCTTTTGCGAATAGGCATTTCGGGCATTGTATGAACATATCTTATACTTTATTGCACGGACTTGAAAATAAAGCAACTGCTATCTGCGGCGTTTTGACGCCCTCTTGGGGTTTGATGGTTTTGTGACGGCGACAGGCGAGAGGATATTATCGAGTTCGCGTCTTGAGAGGAGACCCTTTTCAACAATTATTTCCCTCAGGGATTTCCCGCTTGATACCGCGTCCTTAGCCGCCTTTGCGGCGTTTTCATACCCGATAACGCGGTTGAGTATCGTCGCAATCCCGATGGAATTTTCAAAATAGGCGCGGCATCTCTTTGTGTCCGCCTTTATTCCGGAAACGCACTTCGCGTTAAATACGGTTACGGCATTCGTGAGTATCTCGCTTGATTGCAAGATGTTGTAGACTATGAGCGGGAGCATCACGTTAAGCTCAAGCTGGCCGGCCTGAGCCGCGAGCGCAGCGGCGAGGTCATTTCCAATCACCTGAAAGCATACCATACCGAGCATCTCGGCCATTACCGGGTTTACCTTGCCGGGCATGATGGATGAACCGGGCTGCATTGCAGGCAGGGTTATCTCGGACAAACCCGTCCGGGGTCCTGAACTCAAAAGTCTCAAGTCGTTTGCAATGTGTATCAACTCGATTGACGCGCCGCGCATGGCGGATGAATAGGCCGTAAAATCTCCCGCGCTGTTTATGGCCTCAAATGAGTTTGGCGCAATCTTCAACCCTTTTATGCCGCTCACCTTCGAAAGTTCCCTGACGACTATTCTCTTGAAACGCGGGTGGGTGTTTAGACCTGTGCCGATTGCAGTCCCGCCAAGGCCGATACGTTTGAGCCCCCGGGCCGAAAGATTGATATTTTCCATCGAGCTTTTTATTACAGCCGCCCAAGAGCCGAATTCTTGACCGAGGGTTATGGGCACGGCGTCCTGCAAGTGAGTCCTGCCTGATTTTATGACGCCTTTGAATTCACTTGACTTGGCGCGAAGCGTCGTTTCAAGGCCGGTCAAGGCCGATATGAGCCGCCCGGATGATGCAAACGCGGCGAGCCGCAGGGCGGTAGGCATGGTGTCGTTAGTGGACTGGCTCATGTTTACGTGGTCGTTGGGATGTATGACGCGATAGTCGCCTTTTTTGCCGCCGATGAGTTCTATTGCCCTGTTTGCGATGACCTCGTTCGCGTTCATGTTGTGCGAGGTGCCTGCGCCCGCCTGATACACGTCAACCACGAACTGGTCGCGCAAGCGCCCGGATAATATTTCATCAACGGCGCGGATGATGGCATTGCCCCGTTTTTTATCAATGAGTTTAAGGGAGAGGTTTGCGAGGCAGGCGGCCTTTTTTACGAAGGCGGTGGCAAGGATAATCCCCTTCGTGGGTTTTATCCCGCTTATGGGAAAGTTCTCAATGGCGCGCATGGTCTGGATGCCCCAGTAAGCCGAAGACGGCACGCGCCGAGTCCCGAGGGTGTCGCTTTCAAATCGTATCTTTGATTTATTTTTCGGCATCGCCTATTTCTTTATCACCTTCACGTCGGGAGAAAGCGGCCTTGTAATGTCAATGTGCCCGGCGAGGGTCTCGGCCTTTTTGCCGTCAACGAGCAGCTGCACGTCTTTGAATTGCGGAAAATTCAGCGCGACCGTGTTCACTATCGAATAGACGGTTTGGATCTCGCCGGACGAGCCTCCGGCATGGTTTGCGCTTATCTCCGGGGAGAAGTCAACAATCACGGTGTGACCTTTTATCTTTAACCCGTTTATCTTTGTTTCATCAGGGAGGGTTTTACCGAGGCCTTTTTCATTGGGGCCTTTGACGAGCAGCGCCAACGCCGCGTTGAGTTCCTCCTCGACAGTCCCTTTTTTTATGCGTATTTTTTCGGCCTGAAGACCAAGTCCGTCAACGGAGCTGAAGTAGACGGCTATTTCTTTTTCCTCCGCCGCCGGTCTTCCGGCAGTCCTGAATATCACGTCCCCGCGGCGCGAGATGAGAAAAAGCCCGATGATAAGGGCAACAGCCGCGCCGATTAAAATCGGCAGATAGCCGGTTTTTCTTTTGCGTGATACCGGCGATTTTTGAGGCGTCTTTCTTGGCATTGGTTTTTTTTAGAGGGTGTCGAGATGAGTAATCTCTACGCCCTCAAGACGCTCTCCGAAAAAACGCCTCCCGACTGCAACGAACCTTTCAGGAGAATCGGTTACGTAAAAAAAATGCCCTCCCGCAGTCTTATTATCATTCAGGATGCCCTTGTCCGCAAGCGTCGTTTTTGTTTCCTCGGCGGTTGATGCCGCGGAATCAATGAGCGTTACGGACGGGCCTACGACCATGGAGATAGTCTCCTTCAATACAGGGTAGTGAGTGCAGCCGAGCACGAGGGTGTCAATGCTTAAATTCATAAGTCCCGTTAGATAGCGCTTTGCAACGGCCGTTGTCACCTCATTGTCAATCCAGCCTTCTTCGGCCAGAGGCACGAAGAGCGGGCAGGCCGCGGTGTTTGTCGTAATATCAGGGTTAAGCGTTTTGATGGCGGACACGTAGGCGCTGCTCTTGATAGTGCCCTCGGTGCCGATGACCCCGACTTTGTTTGAGCGCGTCGCCTTTACCGCTGCCTTTGCGCCCGGCTCGATGACGCCTATGACCGGTATTGCGAGTTTCTTCCTAAGCTCGGCCAAACCAAAGGCCGAGGCCGTGTTGCAGGCGACGACTATCATCTTGACGCCTTTCCTTACGAGGAAATCGGCTATCTCGAGGGAATACCGCGCCACCGTGTCTTTGGATTTATTGCCGTACGGCACGCGCGCCGTGTCGCCGAGGTATATGGTGTTTTCCGATGGAAGGAGGCGCGTAATCTCCCGCAGCACCGTAAGCCCGCCTATACCTGAGTCAAATACCCCGATGGGTCTCTCTTTATCCGTTCGCATCGTTCACCTTAAATATCAGCGGAGATTTTTAAAAGTCTATGGTAACGTTCCGTTGTTGTCAACGGAAAATATTATATATGTTATTAGAAGTTTAACACCCTTCAAGTTTCTCTTTGCGCGAAAACTCCCATTGACTATTAACCGATTTTGCGATATTTTTGAGGGCGTAAATAATGCGTTTTTTGCCATTCCAGTACAAGTAAATAACTAATTTACCTTTAAAAACATAGCGTTGTCAATCAAGACGTGGCGGGTATAGTTCAATGGCAGAATGAAAGCTTCCCAAGCTTTAGATGAGGGTTCGATTCCCTCTACCCGCTCCAGATTTTTTTGTTCTTTGAGGCTCAATCGGGAAAAACGAGGCGCATGAGATGAAGATAAGGATAGAAGTCGGAGAGCCGCGCAACTTCGACGCCGGAGGCGGCGCCAACGCAATAATAGGCGAGATTGACCCGTCGCTTTCCGGCTCGCATACAATCGCTCAAGACCCGACCATTGCGACACTTATCCAGACCCCCAAAGGCGAGAACGTAAAGCCTGAGGCCATAACCGAATACTGGTTCGTCGTGAACTGCCCGCAGGTGACGTTCGAGGGCATGAGTTTTAAAAGCATCCTCGTTACGCCAAGATATAAGACCAAGACGCCGCCGGAAGAGACCCTCAAAAAGGGCGACGATTTAGTGGTCAACGGGATATGGCGGCAAGACGGAGGGGTCTGGGACGCGCAGTCAATAGCCGGGGCGCAGGAAGGAAGCATCGAAGTCGAGGGCATGATCGTAGGGCTTGCTAAGGAAGAAAAGGGCTGACGCCGTTTCCATATCCGCATCCCCGCCGCGGCGCGGCGTTGTGTCATTGCGAGGCTGGCCTCATCAGCCGAAGCAATCTCGCCTTTGAACCGGATGGAAAACCCCCGCATATTCCGCTATGCTCATTAATAGAATTCGCTCCGGAGACGGATGATGGCAAATTCCAAACGCCGGAAGGCGCTGTTAGCCGCGCTATCCCTGTTTTTTTTCTCGATAGCGGCCGTATGGGCGTATCTTGCTTTTTATAAAACAACGGCGCATACCGGTTATATCGAGACGACTGGCGTAGTGGAGGCGAGGGAGGCCGAGATCACCTCGAAGATTTCGGGTAGGCTTGAGTGGCTCTGCTGCGCGGAAGGCGCGGCGATAAAGGCCGGGGACGTGTTGGCGCGCCTCGACTCAAAAGAGCTTTCGGCAAGGGTTGCAACCGAAGATGCGGCAGTAGAGAGCGCGAAAGACGCGGTGGCCGAGGCAGTCGTGGCGCTCGACAACGCAAGGGCGCTCAATGAAGCCGCGGTCTTCGAGGTCAAGGCGGGAGAGGCGGACACATCTCAGGTAAAATCACTTCTCGATGACGCAGTCGGAGACTTCAAGAGGGCGCGGGGGCTTTTTAAAGCCGGGTATCTGTCCAAAAAAGAGCTGGACGCGGCAAAGGCCTCATATAATTCTTTGAAGGCGCAATACGGCGCTGCCGGCGCAAGGACGCAGCGCGCGCAGGCGAACCTCACGAATACAGGCGTCAACATCAGGGGCTCGCAAGCCCGGATAACCACTCTAAAGGCAAAGGTTACGGAGGCCGGGGCGAAAAGGAACGTCGCGGCGGCGCAGTTCGAAGACGCGGCGATAAAATCCCCGATGGACGGGGTGGTGGTTTATAAGTCGTTCGAGGCAGGGGAGACCGTATCCCCCGGCGTATCCATCTATACGGTGCACGACCTCGGCGCCCTGCACGTAAGGGCAGATGTCGAGGAGACCGAGATACACAGGATTAAACTCGGACACAGGGCTTCAGTCTATCCGGCCGGACAACCCGGGAGGGTCTTTGAGGCAAGGGTGTCCGCGATAAACCCGGTTGGAGGCTTTGCCACGCAAAGGGACAGCACGCGGGGCAGACCCGACATAAAGACCTTCAAGGTCGAGGCAGTGATTTTGAAGCCGGACGGCGCGTTGAAATCCGGCATGACAGTGAACATAAGGTTCATCGAGGCCGAGACGGAAGGCGCGGCCAAGTAATCGCCCTATGTCGGACGCAATAGAGATAGTCGGCCTTGTCAAAAAATACGGCAGCATCAGTGCGCTTGCGGGCGTTACCTTTTCCATCCGCGAAGGCGAGTGCTTCGGCCTCTTGGGCCCCAACGGCGCGGGCAAGACCACGCTCATTCGTATTCTCAGCACCCTCATAAAACCCACCTCCGGACACGCCCTTGTGGCGGGCTTTGACGTGGTCAAGGACAATCAGGCGGTGAGAACGCTCATCGGGGTCGTGCCGCAGGCCATGACGAGCGACCTCGACCTCACGGGGTTCGAGGCCATGGACATCTATGCGCGGTTCTACGGCATGGACAAGCCTTCACGGAGAGGCCGCATTGACGAACTTCTGACGCTCGTGGGATTGAAAGACCGCGCCAAAGACCTCATCGCAACCTATTCGGGCGGCATGAGGAGAAGGCTCGAGATAGCCCGCGGCCTCGTCCACAAACCCGCAATCCTCATCCTCGACGAGCCCACCCTCGGCCTCGACCCCCAGAGCAGGCTCGTGGTCTGGGAACTGCTCAAAAAATTCATGAGCATGGACAAACTCTCGATACTCCTTACCACGCATTACATGGAGGAGGCCGAGACCCTGTGCGACAGGGTCGCCATAATAGACTACGGAAAGATCGCCGCGCAGGGCACGGTTGAAGGGCTTAAAAAACAGATACCGGAAAAAGACGTCATCGAACTCACGGTCATGGGCCTCGACGCGCAAAAAGGCGCGCAAAGGGTTAATACCTGCCCCGGCGTTGCGTCATGCGCGGTAAAAGATTCAACGCTCATAGTCGCCGCCGACAACGGAGCTAACGCCATACCGGGACTCGTCGAGGCGCTCAAAAACATGGGGGCAACGGTTACGAGGGTCGTCCTAAAGCAGCAAACGCTCGAGGACGTATTCATCCACTACACGGGCAGACCCATACGCGAGGAAGAGGCTAAAAAGGTGTCCTTCCTCCTCGGCGCGGGCATCCAGACGAAGTTCGGACGGTAAATCGTCCGCGCAAAAATTATGGGCAGATTTTTCGCCATATTCGAGAGGGACCTGAGGAGGTTTTTGAGGAACCCGATAGTGGTTCTCATGAGCGTCCTTATGCCCATCATCTATCTGGTGAT